>NZ_NQYT01000014.1:0-46584 GCF_009192935.1 Xanthomonas sp. LMG 12461 | reverse complement strand
CATTGACCAGCCCTGCACCGCAGCCGGCGGTGCACGCCACCGGCAGCGGGCTGGCGGTGGCCTTCAGCCGGGCCTCCAGTTCCGCCGGCGTCAGCGGATTCAGCGCTGCCGACAGCACCAGCGCGGCGACGCCGGCCACGTGCGGCGCCGCCATCGAGGTGCCGCTGTAGGACGCATACGCCGGCGCCCCCGGCCCCAGCGTGCCGGTATTGAGCGTGGACAGGATGCCCTGTCCGGGAGCGGCAATGTCCACGCCCGCCCCATAGTTGGAAAAACTGGCACGGGCGCCGGCGGAGGTGGTCGCGGCCACCGCGATCACGTTCGGACAGTTGGCGGGCACGCTGCCGGCGACATTGCTGTTGCTGTTGCCCGCAGCGACGACGACGCTGGTCCCGCGCGCAACCGCACTCGCGATCGCCCCTGCCATCGTCGGCGAACAGCTTCCGGCGGCACCCAGCGACAGGTTGATGACCTGCGCCGGCGTCGGGTTGGCGGGAACGCCCGCGATGACGCCGCCGGACGCCCAGACAATGGCGTCGGCGACATCGGAGAGATAACCACCGCATTTACCCAGCACACGCACCGGCAGGAGCTTCGCGTTGAAGGCGACGCCGGCGACACCGGCGGCATTATTGGTGACCGCGGCGATGGTGCCGGCCACATGCGTGCCGTGCCAACTCGAACTCGCCGCCGGCGTACCGGCACCGCAGGTATTGGCGGGATAGCCATCGCCCGGATCGGCGGCGTCACGGTCGCGGCCGCCGCCATCGCCGGCCACCAGGGGATCGCTGATGAAGTCGTAGCCCGGCAACACGTTCGCAGCCAGATCCGGATGTGCGGTGATGCCGGTATCGAGCACTGCGACCACCACGCCCTTGCCCGTCGCCAGATCCCAGGCCGGGCGCACATTGATCGTCGCCGTACCGGTTCCGAACGCCCATTGTTGGGACAGGCCAGGATCGTTCGGGACCAGCAGGGGGCGCAACAGCACATCGACCTCCACGCGCGCGACGGCCGGATCGGCGGCCAGGCGCCGCATCAGCGTCTCCGCCTCGACGCGATCCAGGCTGCGATCGGCGGCGATGACGTCGGCACCGGTCGCCAGGCGCCGCAACGATGCCAGGCCGAGGGCACGGCCGCGCCGGGCCGGCAACATGCGCGCGGCCTCCGCCAGCGGTGCCGCGCGCGAGGCCAGCGCAGGCGCGGCGCCATCGCGATAGGTGACGATGAAACGCTGTGGATTCGGCGTCGTCGCCAGCGCCTGCAATCCGATCTCGCCGGCAGCGGCGGTGCCGGCGGCTGCCAGCAGCAAAAGGCACGCGGCGCTGCGCCGCCGAAGCACGCTGTACTTGAACATGAGACTCCCCCCGGGCTGTACACGTGGCGCAGTCGGCCGTCCACCGCGCAGGTTCGAACGTGGCGGTGCAGGCCGCGGCCACCGCGTACGCGACAGCCGCAGGACGGTCCTGCACCGCGGATAGCGGCAAGGCGCGGATCGGGTGGAGGGCGCAAGCGGCGCAATGTGCAGATCTGTGATCGGCGACGAGCCCGGCTGCGGAATGCATCAAGACGACCGGACCAGGGCGGCCGGACGCGGACGCGGCACAAACAAAAAAGCCCCGCGCCGAAGCGCGGGGCGACCGAGAGTGGCGGCGGCGGCGTCCTGGCCGACCGCTGCGATCCGGCACCGGGAGGTGCGCGGCGGCCATGGCGCGGCCGCCGCGACGGAGTGCCTCAGTAGTCGGCCTTCAGGCTGACACCGGAGAACGTGCTGTACGCCTTCACCCGCACATAGTAGGTGCCGGCCTGCGGGGAGTTGAAGGTGCAGCTCTCGTTGTTGCCGTTCTTGTACGGACGGCAGTCGTAGGCCGAGTCGGTCGGCGCGCTGCCGAAGCGCACGTACAGGTCGGCATCGCCGCTGCCGCCGGAGGTGGTGACCACCAGGCTGCTGGCGCCGGACGGCACCTTGACCGTGTAGTTCAGCGAGGAACCGCTGTTGGCGCTGAGGTTGGTGACCGCCACGCCATCCTGCAGTTCGTTGCTGCTGCCACCGCCACCGCCACCACCGCTGCTGCCACCGTTCAACGCCGCGGTGACCGCCGCGTTGGCGTCGAGCAGGCCGGCGCCGCACCCCTGCGAG
The DNA here is from genome assembly GCF_009192935.1 of Xanthomonas sp. LMG 12461. NCBI lineage: Bacteria > Pseudomonadati > Pseudomonadota > Gammaproteobacteria > Lysobacterales > Lysobacteraceae > Xanthomonas > Xanthomonas sp. LMG 12461. Next base: position 44,444 of record NZ_NQYT01000014.1, on the reverse strand, counting down.
CAGGAGAAGCTGGCCGCGGTGTTCTTGATGGTGCTTTCCACCTGCGCCGGGGTCAGCGCGGTCGGCGCCACCGACTGCATCAGCGCGACCACGCCGGCCACGTGCGGGGTCGCCATCGAGGTGCCGTTGTACGAGGCGTAGCTCGGGTTGCCCGGGGTGGTGGTGCCGTCGTTGAGCGTGGACAGGATGTTCGAGCCCGGCGCGGAGATGTCGATGCCCGCGCCGTAGTTCGAGTAGCTGGCCTTGGCCCGCGACGAGGTGGTCGCCGCCACCGCGATCACGTTGTTGCAGTTGGCCGGCACCGAGCTGGACACGTTGGTCGAGCTGTTGCCCGCCGCCACCACCACCGTGGTGCCGCGGCTGACCGCGCCGTTGATGGCGTTCTGGTAGGTGCTCGAGCAGGTGCCGCTGCCGCCCAGCGACATGTTGATGACTTCGGCCGGGTTCTGGTTGGTCGGCACGCCGCTGACGGTGCCGCCGGAGGCCCAGGTGATCGCATCGGCGATGTCGGAGGTGTAGCCGCCGCACTTGCCGAGCACGCGCACCGGCAGGATCTTGGCCTTGAACGCGGTGCCGGCCACGCCGGTGCCGTTGTTGGTGATCGCGGCGATGGTGCCGGCCACATGGGTGCCGTGCCAGCTGGAATTGGAGGCGGGCGAACCGGAGTAGCACTCGCCGGCAGCGGCCCAGTCGCCTTCGTCGGCCGGGTTGCTGTCGCGGCCGTTGCCGTCGCGCGCCGAATCCGCATCGCTGATGAAGTCGTAGCCCTGCAGGACGTTGGCGTTGAGGTCCGGGTGGCTGGTGATGCCGGTGTCGATCACCGCCACGACCACGCCGTCGCCGCTGGCCTTGTCCCAGGCCGAGCGCACGTTGATGCCGGCGTTGGTGGTGCCGAAGGCCCACTGGTCGCCCAGGCGCGGATCGTTCGGGGTCAGCGCGATGGTCATGCGCTGGTCGACCTCGACGTATTCGACGTTCGGGTCGGCGGCGATCTGCCGCATCAGCGTCTCGGCCTCGGCGCGGTCCAGCGGACGGCTGGCCTTGACCACTTCCGGACCCACCGCCAGGCGGCGCAGGCTGGTCAGGCCGAGCGCGCGGCCGTTCTTGGCCGGCAGCGCGGCGGCGGCCGACTGCAGCGTCGCGCGCAGCGCCGCCGAGGGCGCCGCAGCGGTGGCGGACGCGCTGGAGATGCTGACCGGCGCGGCATCGCGGGTCTTGACGATGAAGCGCTGCACGGTCGGCTCGGAAGACAGGCCGGAGAGGTTCACGTCACCGGCGAAGGCTGGGGTGGCCAACAGCAGGGAGGTGAGAGCGGACGCGCCCAGCACGACCAGCCACGGACGCTGGCGCGACCCACGATGCGACATTTCGGACATTCGGACTTCCTTTCGGTTGAGTAGCCGCCTGATGGCGGTGTTCCGCGCCGCACCGGTCCGGTCGAAACCTGAACCTGGCGTGCGTTGCGAGCCCGGTCGGATGGCGTGTTGCCGACCATTCATCGACGCTAGCTCAGTACAAGCGCGTATGGAGCAGGGTGTGACGGAAATCCGTTGTACAAAGCGAAGAAATGCAATGAACGTCGATGTCATAAAGAGAACTACACCTCATTTTTGCTGCGATGCAGCATGGAAAGACGCCAGACTCGGCAAATCAGGGGCAGATTTTTGGCTCCCGCGCGACACACGGGACAAGAAAAGGAGACAGTGGATACAGACGACAGAGGTCGCCTGCATGGCGGCGCCATACATCGGGACGGACACGGAATGTCCGGGGAGCGGACTCCCGGGAAGGCGCGATGCGGAGGCGGGGCGGCGACACATCGCACGCCCCGGCGCACCAGCGCGGACGTCGCCGGCGATGGTGACGCTGTCGGACCGTGCGCCAAGTGGCATGAGGTCCATTCGCCAGGGCAGCCGACAGCCGCCCCAGCGTTGGGCGCTCGGCTCAGCCCAGCCGCACCAGCCAGCCGTGGCGGTCGGCCACGCGGCCGTACTGGATGTCGGTGAGTTCCTGGCGCAGCGACAGCGTCACCGGGCCGGCGGGCGCGGTCAGGTCGCCGACCGCGAAGTCCTTGCCCTTGAGCTGGCCGATCGGGGTCACCACCGCGGCGGTGCCGCAGGCGAACACCTCGGCGATCTCGCCCGAGGCCACGCCGTCGCGCCACTCGTCGATGCTCACCTGCCGCTCCACCACCTGCATGCCGCGGTCGCGGGCCAGTTGCAGAATGCTGTCGCGGGTGATGCCTTCCAGGATGCTGCCCGACAGCGCCGGGGTGACCAGGCTGCCGTCGCGCATCACCAGGAACACGTTCATGCCGCCCAGTTCCTCGATGTACTTGCCCTCGACCGGATCGAGGAACAGCACCTGCGAGCAGCCCTGCGCCTGCGCCTGCTGCTGCGGCAGCAGCGAGGCGGCGTAGTTGCCGCCGCACTTGGCCGCGCCGGTGCCGCCCTTGGCGGCGCGCGCGTAGTCGGTGGACAGCCAGATCGCCACCGGCGCCACGCCCTTGGCGAAATAGGCACCGGCCGGGCTGGCGATGACGTAGTAGCCGGCCTTCTGCGCGGCGCGCACGCCCAGGAAGGCCTCGTTGGCGATCATGAACGGACGGAAATACAGGCTGGTCTCCGGCGCCGACGGCACCCACGCCGCATCGACCGCGATCAGCTGCCGCAGCGATTCCACGAACAGCTCCACCGGCAGCTCCGGCAGCGCCAGGCGCTGCGCCGAGCGCTGCAGGCGCTTGCCGTTGGCCTCCGGGCGGAAGGTCCAGATCGAGCCGTCGGCATGGCGGTAGGCCTTGATGCCTTCGAAGATCTCCTGGCCGTAGTGCAGCACCGAGGCGGCCGGATCCAGCGCCAGCGGGCCGTAGGCGCGCACTTCGGCGTCGTGCCAGCCCTGCTCGCGGCTCCATTCGATGGCGACCATGTGGTCGGTGAAATAGTTGCCGAAGCCCGGCGCGGCGAGGATCTGCGCGCGCGCCTCGGCGCTGCGCGCGGCGGTGGACGGGGTCAGGCGGAACTGCGTGGACGGCTCGGTAGCGGACACCGGGAATTCCTGTGGTAGTCGAGGGATGGCCAGGGCCGCAGCGTCGTGGCGACGGCAGCGGCGGCGCCCGATCGGGCTCCGTCGCGACGCGCGAGGCGTCGCGCGCGGGTCAGAGCATGCCGGTTTCCAGGCGCGCGGCCTCGGACATCATATGCCGGCCCCACGGCGGATCGAATACCAGCTCGACGTCGGCCTCGGCGATGGTCGGGATCATTTCCAGCTTGCTGCGCACGTCGTCGACCAGGATCTCGCCCATGCCGCAGCCGGGCGCGGTCAGCGTCATCTTGACCTCGACGGTGCGCTGGCCATCCTCGCGCGCATGCATGGTCACGTCGTAGATCAGCCCCAGATCGACGATGTTGAACGGGATCTCGGGGTCGAAGCAGGTGCGCAACTGCTGCCAGATCAGGGCTTCGACCTGCTCGTCGCCGGCATCCTCGGGCAGTTCCAGCCCCGGCGGCGGCTCCTTGCCGATGGCGTCGCCGTCCTTGCCGGCGATGCGGAACAGATTGCCCTCCACGAACACCGTGTAGCTGCCGCCCAGGGCCTGGGTGATATAGCCGTAGCTGCCGGCGGGCAGGGTCACCGCGTCGCCCTGCGGCACCATCACCGCGGCGCAATCGCGTTCGAATTGGACAGGTTCGCTGCTGCGTGAGTACATGGGGGCGATATGGGGCCAGGCCCCGCCGGTGCAAGTCGTGCAGTTTATCCGAGTGCGCGGGGCGCGCGCCGGAAGTATCCTGTACGCCTTCTCCGGGAACATCGAATGCCGCCTTCCTCCACGCCGGCCAGGCCCTCGCACTGGCTGTGGCCCCTGCTGCTCGCCATGGGCTGTTTCACCGCGCTGATCGCCTGGTTGCTGGTGGCGCTGTCGCTGGGTCGCCAGGCCGGCTGGATGGCCGTGGTGGTGGCGCTGGAGATCGCCTGGATGCTGCGTTTGGGCAACCTGCCGCGCGGCCCGCTGCGCATCGCCGTGGCGATGAGCGCCACGGTGCTGGTGATCGTCGCCGCCAACTGGGGTATCGCCGCCGCGCAGATGGGCGCGGGGCTGGGCCTGAACGTCTGGGATTCGTCGCTGAAGATGGGCGCCCACTACGCCTGGACCCTGACCCTGCTGGCCAACAGCCCGGGCGACCTGCTGTGGCTGGGCATCGGCGTGGCCACGGCGTATTTCAGCGCGCGCTGAGCACGGCCGGAGCGCGGCGGACGCCGCTGGGTGGCGATGATGATTGCCGCCTGATCACCCCCCGATCATCCGCCTTGGCCATGAAGCGCATCGTTTTTGTAGGCGCGCCCGAAGCCGCTCCTGCGCCCTGCGCTCGCTACGTCCCCCCTGCCCCGCCACTCCGCCCGCAACGGCTCAATGCCCGCCGCCATCCAGCGCCTTCAGTTCGCTGACCAGGGCGCCGGCCGCCTCGGCGCCGTCGCCGTACAGCATGCGGGTGTTGTCGGCATAGAACAGCGCGTTCTCGATGCCGGCAAAGCCGGTGCCCTTGCCGCGCTTGATGACGATGACGTTCCTGGAATTGACCACGTCCAGGATCGGCATGCCGTAGATCGGGCTGGCCGGGTCGGTCTTGGCCACCGGATTGACCACGTCGTTGGCGCCGATCACCAGCGACACGTCGGTGCTGGCGAACTCGGGGTTGATGTCGTCCATGTCGGCGATCAGGTCGTAGGGCACGCCGGCCTCGGCCAGCAGCACGTTCATGTGTCCGGGCATGCGCCCGGCCACCGGGTGGATCGCGAACTTGACCTTGACCCCGCGCTCGATCAGCCGCTGCGCCAACTCCCAGATCTTGTGCTGCGCCTGCGCCACCGCCATGCCGTAGCCCGGCACGATCACCACGCGCTCGGCGTAGGCCATCATCGCCGCCACGTCGCCGGCCTCGATCGGCTTCTGGCTGCCGGCGATCGCCTGCGCCTGGCCGCCGCCGCCGAAGTTGGAGAACAGCACGCCGCGGATCGGCCGGTTCATCGCCTTGGCCATCAGCCGGGTCAGCAGGATGCCGGCCGCGCCGACCATCATGCCGGCGATGATCAGCGCCTCGTTGCCGAGCACGTAGCCCTCGAAGGCCACCGCCAGGCCGGTGAAGGCGTTGTACAGCGAGATCACCACCGGCATGTCGGCGCCGCCGATCGGCAGCGTCATCAGCACGCCCAGGGCCAGCGCCAGCACGAAGAACAGCACGATCGCCAGCGGACTCAGGCTGATCGCGGCCCAGGCGCCCACGCCCAGCATCGCCACGCACACCAGCAGGTTGAACACCTGCTGCGCGGGGAACGTGACGCGCTTGTCCAGGCGCCCGTCGAGCTTGGCCCAGGCGATGATCGAGCCGGACAGCGACACCGCACCGATCGCCGAGCCGATCACCGCCAGCGCCAGCGTGGTCGCATCCGGCTGGCGCGCGGCCAGCGCGGCGATCGCGGCCTCGCTCCAGTGCGTGGTATCGCGGCGCATCAGGAACGAGAAGCGCAGCAGCTCCACTGCGCCGATCGCCGCCGCCGAGCCGCCGCCCATGCCGTTGTACAGCGCGACCATCTGCGGCATGTCGGTGATCGCCACCTTCTTGGCGGAGATCCACGCCGCGGCGGTGCCGAGCACGATCGCCAGCACGATCAGCGGCAGGTTGTGCAGACCCGGCAGCAGGAAGGTGGCGGCAGTCGCCAGCAACATGCCGAAACCGGCCCAGCGGATGCCGCTGCGCGCGGTCCTGGGCGAGGCCATGCGCTGCAGGCCGAGCAGGAACAGGGTGGCGGCGACCAGATAGCTGCTCTTGATCAGGATCGGCAACAGTTCCATCAGCACGCGTGCTCCGAAAAAGGACATCTGCCCGAGTGGCAGAAAGTACGAGAGGACGCTCGGCGCGAGGCCGAGCGGTGCCAGCAGGACGGCCACGGCCAGCGCCGCGGCGGTGCGCCGATGCCGCGCATTCAATCCTTCGCCTTGGTCTTGGAAGCGTCCGGCTTGCTGGACTTGAACATGTCCAGCATGCGCTCGGTCACCACATAGCCGCCAGCGGCATTGCCGGCGCCGAGCAGCACCGCGACGAAGCCGATGGCTTTCTCCAGGGTGGTGTCGGCATGCCCCAGCACCACCATCGCGCCGATCAGGACGATGCCGTGGATGAAGTTGGAACCGGACATCAGCGGGGTGTGCAGGATCACCGGCACCCGCGAGATGATCACATGCCCGGCGATGGCCGCCAGCATGAAGATGTACAAGGCCACGAACCCGTCGCTCATCGCACCATTCTCCCGGGCGCCGCGCCCGTCCGCCGCATCATAACCGCGTGCTGAACCGCTGTGCGATGCCGGCATGCGGTTGCGCGAAGGCCGCCAGGCCGGGCCGGTCAACCACGCCCGCCACCGCGCGTTAACCACGGCATCCCCCTGCCGGAAGCTAAGCTGTGCTGGTGAGCACGCCCGCCCTCGCACCGCCATCGACCGATGCCGACACCGAACAGCGCCCGCTGCCGGCGTCGCTGGACGCGTTCCTGGCCGAGATCGGGCCGCGCGCGTTCCGCTTCGCCGAAGCCGGACTGCGCCAGCGCGAGGACGCGCTGGACGCGGTGCAGGACGCGATGATCAAGCTGCTGGCCTATCGCGAGCGCCCGGCGCAGGAATGGACGCCGCTGTTCTGGAGCATCCTGCGCCGGCGCATCATCGACCTGCAGCGCCGCCGCACCTTCCGCCTGCGCTTCTGGGCGCCGACCAGCGAGCGTGACGCGGACAGCCCGCCGGACTGGGCCGACGACGGCCCCAATCCGTCCGAGCAGCACGAGCGTCGGCAGACCCATGCGCGGCTGGTGACGGCACTGCGCGCGCTGCCCGCGCGCCAGCGCGAGGCCTTCACCCTGCGCGTACTGGAAGAGCTGGACGTGGCCACCACCGCACGCGCGATGGGCTGCTCGGAAGGCTCGGTAAAGACCCATCTGTCGCGCGCCCGCGAGGCGCTGCAGAAACATCTGGAGGACGTCCGATGACATCCGATCCCACCCGCCCGGCGGATTTCGACACGCAGATGCGCGCCGTCCACCAGGCCGGCTTGCAGGCCCTGCCCGCGCCGACCCTGGCGCGGCTGCGCGCCGCACGCCAGCAGGCCAGCCATGCGCACGCGGCGCCAAGCCGGCGCTGGGGCTGGCTGCTGGCGGCGGTCCCGGCGCTGCTCGGCGCGGCGCTGGGCGTGCATCTGCTGCTGCGCCCCGCACCGTCGATGCCGACCACCACCACCGCCAGCGTCGCCACCGCCACTGCCTCGACGACCGTCGCCGCGACCGCCTCGGTGCGCGCCGGCGCGGCCGCCGACAGCGACCAGGCCGCGACCGCGATGCTCGACGAAAATCCCGACCTGTACCTGTGGCTGGGCTCCGATACCTCGCTGGCAATGGAATGAACCCGATGACTCGCCTGATCCGTCTCTCCCTGGCGCTGACGCTGCTGGCCGGCACTGCCGTCCCGGCGGCCTTCGCCGCGCCGCCCCCGCCCGGGCCGCCGCCACCGCCGAGCGCGGCCGACCGCGACGACGACTCCGGCCCGCCGCTGCCCGACTGGGAACACCTGAGCCCACAGCAGCGCGAGCTGCTGATCGCGCCCCTGCGCCAGCGCTGGAACGATGCCCCGCAGCAACGCCGACGCATGTTCGAGCACGCGCAGCGCTGGCAGTCGATGACCCCCGAGCAACGCGACCGCGCACGCAAGGGCGCCCGCCGCTACGAGGACATGACCCCGCAGCAGCGCGAGGAGGCGCGGGTGCTGTTCGAGCGCATGCGCACGCTGCCGCCGGACCAGCGCAAAGCGCTGCGCGACCGCTGGGAAGCGATGACGCCGGCGCAACGCGCCGCCTGGATCCGTGCCAATGCCGGCCCGGACAACCTGCCGCCGCCGGATGCTGCCAGGTAGGCGAAATGCGGCGCCGGTTCAAGCCCGATGCGCATGGCGCGCGCGCCCTCGCCTCGTCGTGTGCGGCGCATGGAGTTCAGCGCCGCAGAAATCGCCTCGCAGGAGCGGCTTCAGCCCCCACGGCGTTCCCGGTGAACCCGGTCGCGGCTGGAAGCCGCTCCCACGGGACACTTCCGAAGTCGCGCTCCAGTCACGACGCGGCGTTTTCGGTAGCGCCCGTCGCAGCTGAAGCAGCTCTTGCACGGGCTCACCTTGCCCGCAGATCAGCGCCGCCCGAGCCGGCGCCCAACCATCGCGGCCGCACTCACGCCGTCCAGCGCGTCTTCGCCAGCAGCTCGTCGTTCCAGTCGTAGGCGATCGCGCCGTCCTTCAGGAACAGGGCGACGAAGTTGTAGACGTTGCGTGCGTACATCTCGCTCGCATGCACCGCGCCCATGCTGGCCAGATCCAACGGCCCGGCAATGGTCACGCCAGCGTGTTCGATGGTCTCGCCCGGTCGGGTGAGCTCGCAATTGCCGCCGGTCTCGGCGGCCAGATCCACCACCACGCTGCCCGGCTTCATGCCGGCGACCATCGCCGCGCTGAGGATCTTGGGTGCCGGCCGTCCCGGCACCGCGGCGGTGCACACCACCACGTCGATGCCCTTCAGGTGCTCGGCCAGGCGACGCTGCTGCTCCGCGCGCTCGTCGTCGGTGAGTTGCCGCGCGTAGCCGCCCTCGCCGGCGGCGCTGACCCCGAGATCGAGGAACTTGCCGCCCAGCGACTCGATCTGCTCGCGGGTTTCCGGGCGCACGTCGAAGCCCTCCACCTGCGCACCCAGGCGCTTGGCGGTGGCGATGGCCTGCAGGCCGGCCACGCCGGCGCCGACGATCAGCACCTTGGAGGGGCGGATGGTGCCTGCCGCGGTGGTCAGCATGGGGAAGAAACGCGGCGCCAGCTGCGCGGCGATCAGGGTCGCCTTGTAGCCGGCCATGCCGGCCTGCGAGCTGAGCACGTCCATCGCCTGCGCGCGGGTGGTGCGCGGCAGCCGTTCCAGCGGAAAGGCGACCAGTTGCCGCGCCTGCAGCGCCGCCGCGCGCGCCGGATCGGCCTGCGGCTGCAGGATGCCGACCACGCCGGCGCCCTCCTTCAGCTGCTGCAGCGCCACCGCCGGCAGCGGCTGCACGCACAGCACCAGATCCGCCTGCGCCGGGCTGTCGGGATCGGCCAGGCTGGCGCCGGCGGCCAGGTAGGCCGCATCGACGAAGCCGGCCGACACGCCGGCCTGCGGCTCGACCCGCACCTGCGCGCCCAGGGCGACCAGTTTCTTGACCGTCTCCGGCGTCGCCGCCACGCGGCGTTCGCCCTGCGCCGATTCCTTCACCACCAGCACCTGCACTGCCATGCGATTCCCCGTGCCTTGCCTGTCGTCCGCGCCGATCCTACAGCGTCCGCACGCCAGGTGGAGGCGTCGCGCACGCCAAGTGCGCGTCGGCGACCGGGCGCGTTGGCGCCCCCGACCCGAGGGCGCCCGCCGCACGCCGCCTCGGCGAAGCCGTGTTCTCCGCCGGGGCGGTCAGGGGCATGGCCAGGTCGGGAAGGGCGCGGCGTGCGAGGAACCCCTGCATCGCCGGCAAGCGATCGCCAACGCGGGTCAGGCGCAGGCGCGGCGTCAGCCGCGACCGGCAGCGCGAGGAAACCCGGTCGCGGCGGAGGAGACCTCCTGATCCAGCCAAGGCCGACAGACAGGAAACGGCGTCAGCCGCGAATGGGGCTCCGAGTAAAGCCCCTCGCGGCTGAAGCCGCCCCTACGGTCGCGATGGCATAGCGACCAACGGCCACCAGAACGCGTCGCTGGCGATGCGCTGACGCCGCCGATACGGGCAACCGAGCAAGACGCGACCCGTGCAACGCCACGGCAGCGATCGCCCGCGCCGCCGCGCTGCTCTCAGTGCAAGGTCGCGCTATGCGGATCGAGACGGTCGATGACGCCCTGCATGGCGCTGTCGAAGGCGCCGTCGTCCACGTGCGCGCGCAGCCGGCCCAGCCGCACCATCACCGCCAGTTCTTCCGGCGAGGCCACGCAGAAGCGCACGCCGCGCCGGTTGACGAACAGCAGCCGCGACGAGATCGGGCTCACCCACGACAGCTTGCCGGCCTGCATCTTGCCGTCGCGGTCGACGAAATCCAGCCAGGTGCCGATCGGCATCGCGCGGAAGCGGTCGGCATCGGCGTTGTCGAAATCGTCCATGGTCTGCGGCGGCGCCACGTCCACCGGTTGCGCCTCCTGCACCGGCGGCTGCGGCAGCGCCACCTGCGGCAGTTCCGGCAGCGGCCGCTCCAGTTCCGGGCGCAACTCGGCCACCGCCTGCAGCGTGTCGTGCAGCGCGTCGATCGCGGCCGTGGCCGCCTCGGCATGCAGGCCGACGCTGGCGAAGACCCGCTGCAGCGCGCCCTGCCAGGCCTGCAGCCAGGGCTTGCCGACGATGTGCCGCTGCGCCTCGGCGGCTTCCTCGAGCAGGCCGTCGGCCAGCGCCAGCGCATCGCGCACGCCGGGGCCGCCCTCGCCTTCGCGCAGCATCGCCATGGTCAGGTGGTGCTGCCACGGCTGCCGCAGGAACTCCTGCAGCGCCTGCGGCAACTGCCGGCCCTGCAGGCGCACCTGCAGTTCGGCCTCGGCGCGCTGCCGCGCCAGTTCCAGCTTCTCCTGGCCGCGCTGGGTCTCGGCGGCGCGGCGCTCGGCGATCTCGATGCGGCGGCGGTGCTGCACCAGGAAATCGCGGAATTCCTCTTCCAGGGTCAGGAAGATCGCCAGGTTCTCGTTGAACTCGGCCACCAGCCGGTCGATGATCTCCTCGACCTTGCCCATCAGCACGCGCTCGGCCTGGCTCTCGCCGGTGTTGCCCTCGCAGGCCTCGGCCAGCGAATTGAGCAGGCGTCGCGCCGGATGGGTCTTCTGCACGAACATGCGCCGGTCCAGCAATGCGACCTTGACGAACGGCACCACCAGCCGGCCGATCAGTTCGCGCGAGCGGCCCTCCAGGTCGCGCTCGTCGAGCATCACGTCGAACAGCATGCCGACCAGGTCGATCGCGTCCTCGTCGACCGGATCCAGCCGCGCATGCGCCGGGTCCACGCCGAACTGGGTGGCGTTGGACAGCACCTCGCTCTTGAGCCGCTGCGCCAGCGATTCGCTGTCGTCGCCGATCGCCGCGCGCAGCGTCGCGCTGGGCGTGGCCTGCAGCAGCGACAGCACCGACATCATCTCGCGCTGGCTCAGCGGGCGTTGCTGGCCGACCGCCGCGGTCGCCGCGGAGGTGGCGCTCTCGCGCGCGTTGCGGGTCTGCTGCAACAGTTCGTGCAACGCCTCCAGCAACACGCCCTGGCTACCGCCGGGCAAACGCGCCTCGCCGTCGTCGTAGCGCTCGCCGGCCTGCAGGCTGCCGCGGCGCTCGGCCCAGCGGTTGACGAAGCGGTTGGCCCAGGCCGGCGCGTAGTGTTCTTCGTCCTCGCCCAGCTCGGCACCGACGCCATCGGCGGCAGCGCCGGCCTCGCGCGGCGGGCGCTGCTCCGGCGGCGGTGCGCGCCGCGGCGGCGGCGGCGGTCGCGGCCGCGAGATCTCCGGCATGATCCCGGCCTGGGCGAGGCTGTCGTCCAGGTCCTGGTAGAGCTTGCCGACCCCGGCGGTGAAGTCGCGTTCGCACAGCTTGATCAGCACCAGCCGCACTTCCGGGGCCAGGTCGCTGGTGGAGAACGCGGCATGCACGGCCACGCCGATGTGTTCGGGGCCGATCGGGTTGGTGTCCGCATCCAGCTCCAGGCCGCCGGCGATCCAGCCCAGGCGCCGGTCGATGCGGGTCAGCACCGGCTTCCATTCGCGCAGCAGCACGCTGGCGAGGTTGCGTACCGCCAGCCGCGATTCCAACTCGTGTTCGGAGATCAGGCTCAGGCCCTGCCCATAGCCGGCCAGGGCGACTTCGGCCGAGAGCGGCGCGCCGGCCTCCAGCGCCTCCCAGGCCGTATGCAGCTGGGCGCGGAAGCGCGCGGCGATCTCGTCGCGACGACGGCGCAGTTCGCGCATGCCGTCGAGGAACAGCAACTGCGACGCGCCGGCACTCTCGGCGCGGTCGAACAGCACATCGTCGAAATGCGCCAGCGCCGCGGCGAAGGCCTGGCCCAGCACTGGCAGCATGCCCTCGCGCGCCTGCGTCAACAGGCGCGGGTCACGCGCCGGGTGTGCGTGCGGGCTGGGGCTGAAACTCATGCGCGACGGCTCCGCGCCATGGACGGCGCCAGATAGAAGGAAGGTGGAAGACGATCGGACGCGGCCCCTGTTTCCGCTCCTGCATGGTAGGCAAGGTGTCTGAACAGCGACCGTGATGCGCTGCGCATTTCTGGCTCCAGAACGTGACCTCGTGCAGGATCGTAGGCATGGAAGGCGTCACTACGGCGGCAATGCGGCATGAATACGGCACGCCCGTCGAGGATCAGGCCGCCGCCGCCACCCGTTCCAGGCGGTCGACCACGCCCTGCATGGCGCTGTAGAAGGCATCGTCGTCGCGATGCAGGCGCAGCCGGTCCAGCCGCGCCATCACTGCCAGCGCCTCGGCCGAGGCGACGCACAGCCGCCCGCCGCGGCGGTTGACGAACAGCAGGCGCGCCGAGATCGGGCTCACCCAGGTCAGCTTGCCGGGCTGCACGCGGCCTTCGCGGTCGACGAAGTCCAGCCAGGTCCCCAGCGGCAGGGTACGGAAGTAATCGGCGGTGATGTGGTCGAAATCGGTGGCCTGGGCCGGTTCCGGCAGTGCCGGCACGGTCTCGGCGGCGGGCGGCTCGGGCACGTCCACGCCCGTCGTCGGCAGCGCGGCCTGCAGCGGCCGCGCGTGCGCCAGGTCGTCCAGCGCCGTGTGCAGGGCCTGCCAGGCGGCTTCGGCCGCCGCGGCGTCCAGGCCGACGCTGGTCCACAGCCGGGTCAGCTCGGCATGTTGCGGCTGCAGCCAGCCTTCTACCGGCACCGCACCGTTCCGGGCCTGGCGGCACTGCGCCAGCACCGCATCGCCCAGCGCCAGCGCCGCGGCGAGCGCGCTGCCCTGACCGTCGTCGCGCAAGGCCGACTGCTGCACGTACTGGCACCAGGACTGGCGCAGGAAGGCCTCGATGGGAAGCGGCACGGTCAGGTCGTCGCCGGCCTGTTGCAGCAGATCGTGCAGGGCCTGCGCGGCGCGCTGCCGGGCGACCTCGCGGCGCTCCTCCGCCCGTTGCAGTTCGGCCGCGCGGCGCTCGGCGATCTCCACCCGGCGCTGGTACTGCTCGTAGGCGCTGCCGAACTCGGCCTCCAGCGCCAGGAACACCGCCAGGTGCTCGTCGAAATCGCGCACCACCCGCTCCACCGCCGCCTGCGCCTGCGCCAGCAGCGCCTGCTCCGGGCCGGTGCTGCCGGCATTGCCGTCACAGGCGTCGGCCAGCAGGTTGAGCAGGCGCCGCGCCGGATGCCCGTCGCGCACGAACAGGCGCCCGTCGATCAGCGCCACCTTGGCCATCGGCACCAGCATCTGCCCCAGCAGCTCGCGCTGCGCGGGTTGCAGCACGCATTCCTCCAGCATCACATCGAACAGCAGGCCGACCAGATCGAGGGTGTCGGCATCGGCCGGATCCAGGCAGGTGCTGGCCGGGTCCAGGCCGAGCGAGGCGCCGATACCGGCGATCTGCCGGCGCAGGCCCAGCGCCAGCGGGCCGCCGTGTTCGCCGACGACGGCGAATCCGGCCAAGGGCATGGTCTGCAGCAACGACAGCACCGACAGCAGCTCGCGCGGCGACAGGCAGCGCCGGCCGTCGCCCGGGCCCGCGTCCGGCTGCGCCTCGTGCAGCAGCGCGCGCAGCGCCGGCGGCAGCACCTCCTGCTCGTTGCGCGCGTGTGCGTCCAGGGCGCGCGCGGCGCGGCGCTGCGCCGCCGACAGCGGCGCGGCGGTGTCCCAGTTCTCGAAAAAGCGGCTGATCCAGTCCGGCGCCGCCTCGTCCTCGCTCGCGCCCAGGCGCGGGATGGCGCGGCGGCGCGGGCGCCCGCTCGGCAGCGCGCGGGCGCGCGCGACCTCGTTCAGGCGCTGCTCCAGTTGCGCATACAGTTCGCCGACGCGCTCCTGCAGTTCCTGCTCGCAGATCTTGACGATCGCCAATTGCACCTGCGGCGCCAGCACCAGTCCGTGCAGCGCCGCATACACCGCCGCGCCCACGTGCTCGGGGCCGAACGGGTTGTTGTCGGCATCGATGCGCTGGCCGCCGGCGATGAAGCCGAGGAATCGGTTCAGCCGCATCAGCTCCGGCCGCCAGCGGTGCTGGATCGCCCCGGCCAGGTTGCGCACCGCCAGGCGCACGTCCAGTTCCTGTTCCGAGACCAAGCTGAGGTCGCCGCGCTCGCGCGCCAGGCTGCGCTCCACCGACAGCGGGCGGCCGGCTTCCAGCGCCTGCCAGGCCTGGGCCAGGTGCGCGCGGAAGCGCGCGGCGATCGGCTCGCGCTGCTGGCGCAGCAGCTGGATCGCCTCGAAATAATCGTTCTGGGTCGGCCCGGCGCGCTCGGCCATGCGGAACAGCGCTTCGGCCAGCACATCCAGCACCTCGCCGAAAGCGCCGGCGAGCGGAACCGACACCACATCCCGGACCTGATCGAGCAGATCCGCGTTGCGGCTGGGCAACAACTCTTCAGCGTATTCAGCAAGGGTCATGGCAGTGTGATACGCAGGCAGCAGTGAGACCGACGTCAATTCGGAAGCTAGCGGCAGATCAGCAACTCAACGCGATTGTCCGTGTAACTGCGGCATCCGCTGCCGCCTGCGAGCGCCCGACTATAATTCCGCGCCCGCCCCACGGAATCGAGACTATGCGCACAATTCATTCGCTGCAAGCGCTGGATGCGCGCCGTTCAGTGCCATCCAAGCAGCTGGGCGAGCCGGGACCGGACGCGGAGACGCTGCTGGCGATGCTGCGGTCGGCGGTGCGTGTCCCCGATCACGGAAAGCTGGTGCCGTTCCGCTTCCTGCGCATCGCCGGCCCGGCGCGTCAGGCGTTGGGCGACATCCTCGCCGCGCGCACCCTGCAGCGCGATCCCGGCGCGGCGCCGGCAGCGGTGGAGAAGGATCGCGAACGCTTCGCGCATGCGCCGGTGGTGATCGCGGTCATCGCCTGCCTGCAGCGCGGACACAAGGTGCCGGAGATCGAACAGTGGATGACCGCCGGCTCGGTGTGCTTCGCGCTGCTGCAGGCCGCGCAGGCCTACGGCTTCGGTGCGCAATGGCTGACCGGCTGGATGGCGTATGACGAAACGGTGTCCGCGCGGCTGGGCCTGGCCGAGCACGAGCATGTCGCCGGCTTCATCCACATCGGCACCGCCCGCCTCGACGTGCCGGAGCGCGAGCGGCCGGACCCACGCGCGCTGCTCAGCGACTGGACGCCGTGAACGCAGGCCTGCCCCTGTCGCGGCCGCTGTACCTGGTCGACGCCAGCCTTTACGTGTTTCGCGCCTGGCATTCGATTCCCGACGAGTTCCAGGACGCGCAGGGCTGGCCGACCAATGCGGTGCACGGCTTCGCCCGCTTCCTGCTCGACCTGCTCGAGCGCGAGCGCCCGCAGCACATCGTGATCGCCTTCGACGAAGCGCTGGACAGCTGTTTCCGGCATCGTCTGTACGCCGCCTACAAGGCCAATCGCGCGCCGGCGCCGGACGCGCTGCGCCGCCAGTTCGCGCACTGCAAGGCGCTGTGCGCGGCCCTGGGCCTGGGCGTGCTGGCGCACCACGACTACGAGGCCGACGACCTGATCGGCAGCGCCCTGCACCGTGCGCGCGGCGACGGCTTCCACGGCGTGATCGTCTCCGCCGACAAGGACCTGTCGCAGTTGCTGCTGGAGTTCGACGAACAATGGGACTACGGCCGCGGCCAGCGCTGGGGCGCGGCCGGGGTCAAGGCGCGCCACGGCGTGCATGCGCACCAGATTGCCGACTATCTGGCGCTGACCGGCGATGCGATCGACAACATCCCCGGCGTCACCGGCATCGGCGCCAAGTCGGCGGCGATCCTGCTGGCGCATTTCGGCGACCTGGACACGCTGCTGGCGCGGGTCGACGAAGTGGCGTTCCTGCGCCTGCGCGGCGCCGCGCAGATGGCCGTACGCCTGCGCGAGCAGCGCGAGCACGCGCTGCTGTGGCGGCAGCTGACCACCATCGCCCTGGACGCGCCGCTGCACACGGCCACCGTGAATTTCGCCCGCGGCGCGGCCGATGCCGACATGCTGCACGGCCTGTGCGAGGCGCTGCGCTTCGGGCCGCTGACCCGACGCCGCCTGCTGCAGGCGGCCGGCCTGGAGTTTGTGGCCGGCTGAGCGCTGGCCTTCGCCACGGGCAGGCGATGCCGCTGCCCGAAGCAGGCACGCCCTCGCACGCGCTGTGCCGGTTGCACCGTGCCGTCGCGACCGGCGCCGAGCGACTCGCGCGGCGCCAGCGACCCCGGGCACGACCTGGCGCGCATCAAAAAAACACAACGCACGTTCTACACTGCACCGCATCGCCGGACCGCGCCGTGCGCGACCGCGCCCTCTTCCTCCGCCATCTTGCGAGCTGCCCATGCCCCGCCACGATTCCCCGCCCCGCGTCGTCTACGAAGGCAAGTACCAGCGCATGGTCGTGCGCGGCACCTGGGAGTATTCCGAGCGCGTCCACGCCGGCGGCCTGGCCGCGATCATCGTGGCGGTCACGCCGGACGACGAGGTGCTGTTCGTCGAACAGTTCCGCGTGCCGCTGCAGGCGCGCACCATCGAGATGCCGGCCGGACTGGTCGGCGACATCGATGCCGGCGAATCGATCGAGGTGTCGGCGGTGCGCGAACTGGAAGAGGAAACCGGCTGGACCGCCGAGCACGCCGAGGTGCTGCTGATCGGCCCGACCTCGGCCGGCGCCAGCAACGAGAAGATCGCCTTCGTGCGCGCCAGCGGCCTGCGCAAGGTCGGCAACGGCGGCGGCGACGCCAGCGAGGACATCACCGTGCATTCGGTGCCGCGCTCGCGCGCCGCCGCGTGGCTGGTGCAGAAGATGGGCGAAGGCTACGCATTGGATGCGAAGCTGTGGGCGGGGCTGTGGATGATCGAACACGAACTCGACGGCACGCCGCGTGGCTGAGGGTCTCAGCCACGCATTGCCGCCGCTGCTGGGCGCGGACGACCCGGCGGTGTTCAGCATCCACCGACCACACGGTACATCGCCGTTCGTGCTGCTGGCGGATCACGCGGGACAGGCAGTGCCGCGCGCGTTGCACGGCCTCGGCCTGGCGCAGTCGGAACTGGATCGGCACATCGGCTGGGACATCGGGATCGCCGGCACCACCCGCGCGCTGTCCGCGCTGCTCGACGCCTGGGCGATCGAACAGACCTATTCGCGGCTGCTGATCGACTGCAACCGCCCGCTCGCCTCGCCGACACTGATCCCGTCCGTCAGCGACCGCACCGTGGTGCCGGGCAACGCCGCACTCACGGCGGCGCAGCGGCAGCAGCGCATCGACGCCGTGCATGCGCCCTACCACGCACGCATCGCCGCCGAACTGGACGCGTGCCGCGCCGCCGCCCGGCCCACCGTGCTGGTGATGATGCACAGCTTCACCCCGATGATGGACGGCATGCCGCGGCCCTGGCATGCCGGCGTGCTGTATCACCGCGACACCCGCTTCGCCCACGCGCTGCTGCAGGCGCTGCGCGCGGAAGACGACCTGCTGATCGGCGACAACGCGCCGTACGCGGTCAGCGACAGCAGCGACTACGCGGTGCCCGTGCACGGCGAAGGCCGCGGCCTGCCGCATGTCGAACTGGAGATCCGCCAGGACCTGATCGCCGATGCCGCCGGCCAGCAGGTCTGGGCGCAGCGGCTGGCGCGGATCTTCACCAGGCTGCAGCCGCAGTTGCTGGCGCTGGGCTGAGTAACGCCGACGCCCTTCCCGCACCACGCCTCATGCCAGCGTCGGCACTGGCATCCACGGAAACGCCTTGTAGCCCTGCACCTGCAGCGGAACGCCGAGTGCGGCGAAATCGGCCGCGATCGCCGCGGCACGAAGACGATCCAATGCCTCGCCCACGGTCAGCGACCCGGCGCGACAGGCGGCCAACGCCTGGCCGATCGGCCAGTCCAGCAGGTGCGCGACCTGCTGCGCTATCGGCTTGACGCATTCGGGCGGACAGCGCGCAAGCACCAGATCGAACGAGGCAAAGACGCCTGCACCGACGCCAACCGCGCGCGCCGCCTCCCAAGCGTCCTCGTCCGCCTCGCCGAGCGCCTCGTCCACACCCTCGACCTGCAGGAACGCGTCGTACTCCGCGTAGTAGGCCAACGCCTGCGCGTAGTCGTATAACGTCGACAGCGGGCGTTGCCGCTTCTGCACGTCGAGCACGTCGGCGAACGTCGCCGGTTCCAGGTAGGGCGCCAAGCCCAGCGCGCGCGCCGCCGCGGGCGGTGTGTCATCGTCGCCGAATGCAGTGGCTTCGTCGGGCGGCAACCAGAAGCGCGCCTGCAGCGGATCCTCGCCGGTGGCATGCACCCAGCCGAACGCCTCGTGCACGTGGCCGTCGTCGTTGCAGGCGGCAAAGGCATCCAGCGTCTCACGCAAGGTCAATAGCGGAATCATACGTCGTCGGGCAGGCAGCGCGCGGCAGCGCAGTCTAAGGCAGGTGTGCGGACGCTGAAGGAGAATGAAGCCTGCGAGACCGGAGCGAGACGTCGCTGGACATCGCCTGGCGTGTCGATCCGCGACCCCGTTCGACGACGACCGCTCGCCCGCACCCAAGCAGTCCGCGACCGGCAGCGCCGCCGCGATGCGCCCCCAGTGCAGCGGTACGCGGCTGGCGCAGCGGCGCCCGCGATCCGCAACGCCCGGTTGCCCCTGCGGCCGTTCGGCATGCACTGGCCACGACGCCGCTCAGCATGCTGAAGCGGCTGCCGCCCGCCTTCACACTAAGCTGAGTGTCTCCTGCGCACGCTCGGGCTGGACCGGTCCGCCGGCACCCCGCCCCGCACCGGACCCCACATGCTCATCCGCCTCGGTTACGAAATCCGCTACCGGTTCGCGCAAGCGACGCCGATGCTGGCGATGCTGGACATCCACGACAGCCGCCGCGACGACATCGTTGCCGCAACCGCCTTGCACAGCGTGCCGGCGCTGCCGTTGCACCGTTATCGCGATGGCTTCGGCAACCGCTGCACGCGCCTGCAGGCGCCCGCCGGAACGCTGACCCTGCGTGCCGATGCGGTGGTGCGCGACAGCGGACTGCCGGACCAGTACCGCTACGACGCCGCACAGACCCCAGTGGAGCAGTTGCCCGACGACACCCTGGTGTATCTGCTCGGCAGCCGCTACTGCGAGACCGACCTGCTCAGTGGCATGGCCTGGGAGCTGTTCGGCGGCACGCCGCCCGGCTGGGCACGGGTACAGGCGATCTGCGACTACGTGCATACGCGCATCGCCTTCGGCTATGCCCATGCCTGCGCCACCAAGAGCGCCGCGCAGGCGCTGCAGGAAGGGCGCGGCGTGTGCCGCGACTTCGCGCATGCGGCGATCGCGCTGTGCCGCTGCATGAACATCCCGGCGCGCTACTGCACCGGCTATCTGGGCGACATCGGCGTCCCGGTCTCGGACGCACCGATGGATTTTTCCGGCTGGTTCGAAGCCTTCCTCGACGGGCGCTGGTACACCTTCGATGCACGCCACAACGTGCCGCGCATCGGCCGGGTGCTGATCGCGCGCGGCCGCGACGCCGCCGACGTGGCGATCAGCACCACCTTCGGCGACAACGTGCTCGAATCGTTCGTGGTGTGGACCGACGAGACCAAGCAGGCACAGCTCGACACGCGCCCCTGCGCAGCGACCGGTGCCATCACCGCCGCCGGATGCGAACCCGGCAACGCGCTGACCTGCTGAATCATTGCAGTGGACGGTGCCGCCATGCGCAGCACCGCCCTTCCGTGAACGCGCTATGCAGCCGCGCGCGGACTCAGGCGAAGCCGTCGGTGGCGCGCACCAACGCGTCGACGTTCTCGGGCTCGAACGCGGAATGGCCGGAGGCCGGGGTGATCTGCAGCGTCGCCTTCGGCCAGGCCTTGGCCAGGTCCCAGGCATTGGCCAACGGGCAGACCACGTCGTAGCGGCCGTGCACGATCACCCCGGGGATGTCGGCGATGCGGTGCGCATCGCGCAGCAACTGATCCTCGACCTCGAAGAAGCCGCCATTGACGAAGTAGTGGTTCTCGATGCGGGCGAAGGCCAGCGCGAAGTGCGGGTCCTCGTGGCTGTCGACGAAATCGGCGTCCACGTGCAGGAAGCTGGTCGCGCCTTCCCACACGCTCCAGGCCTTGGCCGCGGCCAGACGGGTCGCCTCGTCGTCGCTGGTCAGGCGCCGGTGGAAGGCCGAGATCAGGTCGGCGCGCTCCACCGGCGGGATCGCCGCGACGTAGTGCTCCCATGCGTCCGGGAACAGGCGGCCGGCGCCTTCCTGGTAGAACCACTCCAGTTCCCAGCGACGCAGCATGAAGATGCCGCGCAGCACCAGTTCGGTGACGCGCTCCGGATGGCTCTGCGCGTAGGCCAGCGCCAGGGTCGAGCCCCAGCTGCCGCCGAACACCTGCCAGCGGTCGATGCCCAGGTGCGTGCGCAGCCGCTCGATATCGGCGACCAGGTCCCAGGTGGTGTTGTCGACGAGGTCGGCATGCGGCGTGGAGCGGCCGGAGCCGCGCTGGTCGAACAGCACGATGCGGTACTTGGCCGGATCGTGGAAGCGGCGCATCTTGGCGTTGCAGCCGCCGCCGGGACCGCCATGCAGCAGCACCACCGGCTTGCCGTGCGGATTGCCGCACTGTTCGTAGGACAGGGTATGCCGTGCGTCCACCGGCAACATGCCGCTGTCGAACGGCTCGATCTCGGGATACAGCGTGCGCATGGCGACTCCTGCGGGAAAACCGCGATTCTACCCATGCGCGCCACTTGAGCGGCGCTGACCAGCAACGGCCGGCCGCGAACGGACCTGGCGCAGCGCCGATCGGCCAACCGGGGTCGGGATCAACCGATCGCCGGCGCGCCTCTGCCGCCAGGGGCGTCCTGCAACCGCTGCTGCGCTTCCATGGCCAGGTGCTGCGCGCGCTGCTGGTTGAACGCCTGCGCCTGCTGCACCGTCTCGTGCATCGGTGCAGCAGCCTGCGCCACGTCCGTGGCGGCGCGGAAGCCCGGCGTGTTGCCGGACACCCACAGCGTGTCGCCGGCCATCTGCACCCGGTCGATCTTGTCGGCGCCGGCGATGCCGGCCTGCTTGGCGCCGAGCATCGCCTGCGCGACGTGCGCATCGCCGATCTGCGCCGGCACGTCCTTGCGGATGCGCGCGAACATGGCCTGATCGGACGCAGACAGCGCACCCAGCGTCTGCGCACGCTCATAGGTTTGTGCGGCCGACGGTGCCATGTGGGCTCCGGAGGCAGGCGTCGCCGCCGCCCCATGCGGATGCGCCGCTGCTGGCGCCTGCGGCTGCGCGGGCGCGGCGGCCGGCGCGCTGCGCTGGAACCACTGCCCGGGATGGGTCAGCGTGTCGTAGGCCTTGCCCGCCGCGTGCTTGGCGGCATCGATGCCCTGCGTGGCGGTCTGTCTTGCGGCTTCGTACGCGTGCGTACCAACCCGCGCGGCGCTGTCGGCCGCTTGCTTCGCCGCATCATAGGCACTGGTGGCCGCACGTCCAGCTTGCGCAACGCCTTCGGTCACTACGTGTTTGGACGCGTCGTAGGTCTGCGTGACAGTGCGCTCGACATGCTCCACACCGTTTATGACCACGTGCTTCGCCGCACCGTAGGTTTGAGTGGCCGCGCGCCCAACCTGCTCCGCGCCTTCAGTCACCACATGCTTCGCGGCGTCGTAGGTCTGGGTGGCGGCACGACCGACCTGCTGGGCGCCTTCGGTCACCACGTGCTTGGTTGCGTCGTAGGTTTGCGCCACCGCACGTTCGGCCCGGTCGATCCCATCGGAGACCGCCTGCTTGCCGAGCTGATACGTCTGCGTGGCGGTTTTCGCCGCGACCCGCGCGCCATCGTAGGCATCGACGATGTGATTGGCGACGTTGGCCACGCCCGCCTGGAAGCGAGGATCATGGATCCGCTCCACCACGGCGTCGGCAGCCGCATGCGCGCCTCGCTCCACGGCGCCTTTGGCCGATTCCAGCCCGCCGCCCACCCACCGCGCCGCCGCATCCGCACCTTGACCGTGCAGACGGGCGGCTTCGCCCACCACATGTCCAGCCAGCGGCGCAACCGGGATGAAGGGCGCGGTAAGGCGCCCCCCCTCCCGCGCCACGATCGCGATACGTTCGTCAAGCGCTTGCACGTAGCGACCGCCGGCGCGCACGGCATCGGCACCGTGTTGCAGGCCGTCGGCAACCCCGCGCACGGGCGCGCCACGCGCGATGGTGTCGCGAATGGCGGGATCGGCGTTGAGCACGAGGTACTCGTTGAGTTGCCTCCGCAGATTCGGCGACAGTTGGCCCTGCCCGTCGTTCCCGCGCATCTGCCGCAGCGACTCGGACAGTTCGGCGCGTGCGAAGGACACATCGCTGCCGAAGCGGTCGATGGCGTCCTTGTTCGCCGCGTAGCGCTGCGTCGCTTCCTGGAAGCGCTGGGGTTGCAGGATATTGTCCGGACTGTCGCTGCTGAAGTGCTGCTGGCCGCCGTGATCGCTCAGCCGCATCGCGATCAGCGCGTTTGGCGGCGCCGACCCGGGCGGCGCATCCAGGTAGCGGCCGGCCCGCAGGCTCTGGATGTCCTCTTCGCTGGCCAGCGACACCACCTTGCCGACATGCGGACTGGCCGCGCTCACCACGTCGCCGGCCATGCGGTAGTTGGTGAGCTGGAAGCCCGGCTGCGGCGGGCCATCGATCATGTCCGCCGCGCCGAAGCCGTTGTAGGTGGCGCCGCGCAGGCCATATTTGGCGGCCTGGAGTTCCGCCAATGCGCCGCCCAGGGAGTGGCCGGCAGCGAATATCTGGGTTTTCGGGATGCCCTGCGCAGCCGCTTTGGCGATCATCTGCGCTGTAAACGCGTCGGCCGCAGACTTCTGCGCGTTGACGGTATCTCGCACCATCTTTGCATCGACGGCGATGTCCTGCAGCGTCGTCAGCGCGTGGTCCGCTTTTTCCGAAACACTCTTACCTGAAAATAGACCAGGATCAGTACCTCGGTACGCGACAATAACATTGTGAGGCGACGCAACGCTTTGATACGCAGTTGCGTGAAAGCCGGTAGCCGGATCACTGGCATAGCCAAATATCTTATAATCCTGACCATCTAGAGAAACATATCTATTGTTATCGCCCACATCACGCTGTGATCGGTTGGCATACGAGTCATTACTTGCATCAGCTAACGCTTGATCAATGACTTTCATGACTTGACTTCCTTAACAGTGATCGTCACTGGGAAATAAGCATCAGGGTCTTTAAGAACCTCGGGATCGTCAGACTGGAACTCTAGCGCACCATAGGGAACCAAAGCAGGATCCCCATAAGAACTATTCTTGAAATAGCTTTTCCCACCACCCTCGCGCAAGATTTTTTCCAACAACCCTCCCCAACCGAATTTCACACCCTTGCCAATCGCGCTAACACCCACACTTGTCACATCCCAGTGGCAAACCCCGAGATTGAAATAATCTTCATCCAGCAGGGCATCGCGATAAAAATATCCCTTCCATGTGTGGTCATCCACCTGGACCATAGGAATATCGAGCCCGGTGTTAGGCACATGCTGCTCGCCAAGAACTGGCATCATCGGCACACAATTCTTATTGATGACGTCATATCCAATGTAAGCACCCTTGAAAGAATCCCACGGTCCCGGCGCATTTGACGTGGCGATGACCTCGTAGCGCTTGACCGGATGCGGATTCAGATGCCCGGTCGCACCGTCGTTGCCAACATCGATACCTTTCGAACAACCGGCGGCGGTCGCGGCCAGGGGCATAATGGCGGCAGCGGCCAGGTGGTGCAGTTTCATCGTATCGTCCTCGGGGGGATAGGCCGCAGGCAGCGCGGCAGTGGGGTCTGGTGGCAATGGCAGTCTCGGCTTGCGCCAGGGCGCAATCGGCACCCCGCCACGCGGCAGCGCGCCGAGCCTGGCGTAGACGTCCGCATTGATGCTGCCCATGTCGCGCAGGAGTTGCGCATCGCGCATCGTGCGGGCGCGTGGACGATAGGGATTGTCGCTGTACGTGCTCTTTTCGTCGCTCATCGCGCCACCTCTCCTTTATCAAGACTCCAAGTTGCGACTGCGATCTTACTCGCTGGAAACCATGTCGCCACTGCCCATCGCGCGAAGGGTACAAGTGAGATCCTGACCCACATCCATGGCCCGGATTTTCCTGATGAATCGCCATCGGGCTCTGATACCGGCATGCGGCAGCGTCAGGTATTGGTTACATAACTGACTGGAAGCCTGTAGCTGAGCCACTGGAAAAGCCGAAAACCCAGTAGCGCCTCTCACCTGAATGCACCTGCTTCTTGCAGCGATATCGCTTCGAGGACGATTCACATACGCGTCGTTGGCCGCATCGGCAACCGCTTGATCAATCCCCTTCACGGCTGGGCCTCCCTGACAGCGAGGGTGACAGAGAAATACGCGTCCGGATGCTGTAGCACTTCAGGATCAGCAGGATCGAAATCCTGTGCCCCGTAAGGGACCAGGGACTTATCCCCATGCGCGACCTTCTTGAAATACCTGGTCCCTCCACCTTCGCGCAGAATCTTCTCCATAGAGCCGCTCCACGCAAACCTTAGGCCCTGAGCAATCGCACTGGCGCTCACGCTCGTGACGTCCCAATGGCACACCCCAAGCTTGAAGTAATCCTCATCCTGCAGCGCATCACGGTAGAAATACCTCTTCCACGTATGGTCGTCTACGCGGGTCATCGGAACGTCGAGTCCGGTATTGGGGACTTGCTGTTGACCAATGAAGGGGATCATCGGAACGCACTTCTTATTGACGACGTCCTATCCGATGTAGGCGCCCTCGAACGCATCCCACGGCCCCGGCGCATGGGACGTGGCGATGACCTCGTCGCGTTTGACCGGGTGCGGATTCAGATGCCCGGTTGCGCCATCGTTGCCGACGTCGATGCCGTTGGAGCAGCCCGCGCCAGCCACGAGGATGGCAGCCACAGCGAGTGCGCGCAGGATTCTGAGACGGGGCCTGCGACGAGCGGTCACGCCGGCAGGGATCCACGCACCCTCGGCATGCCGCGCACCCGTCTGTGCCACGGCGGGCGTGGGCGGTACGCGCATCGCATTCGAAAGGCGACTGAGGGTGAACATTGCGGGTCATCCATGTCCGGCATCGTTACCCACGCACCATACCCCGGCGCCGGCGGGTCAGGCCAGCGGCTGGCGCCCCAGCGTGACCCGGTCGCGCGCCTCCAGGTCCTGATACGTCGCCACCTCCGCGAAGCCGGCCGCCTCCAGCAGCGCGCGCACCGCCGCGCCCTGGTCCCAGCCGTGTTCCAGCAGCAGCCAGCCGCCGGGCAGCAGATGCGCCGGCGCATCGGCGACGATCCGGCGCAGGTCGTCCAGCCCATCGGGGCCGGACGCCAGCGCGCTGGCCGGTTCGTAGCGCAGGTCGCCCTGCTGCAGGTGCGGGTCATCCTCGGCGATGTACGGCGGGTTGCTGGCGATCAGGTCGAAGCGCTGCCCGGCCAGCGGCGCCAGCCACGGGCCCTGGACGAAGGCGACGTTGCCCAGGCCGTGGGCATGCGCATTGGCCTGCGCCACCGCCAGGGCGGCCGTACTGAGGTCGGTGGCCAGCACCTGCGCCCGGGGCCGCTCGCTGGCCAAGGCCAGGGCGATCGCGCCGCTGCCGGTGCCGAGGTCGGCGATGCGCCGGCCCGGCGCCGGATCCAGTCGCTCCAGCGCCAGCTCCACCAGCCGCTCGGTGTCCGCGCGCGGGATCAACGTGGCCGGTCCGACCGCCAGGTCCAGGGTCCAGAAGCCGCGCCGGCCGGTCAGGTAGGCCACCGGCTCGCCCTGTACACGCCGGGCGAGCAGCGCCTGGAACCCATCCGCCACCTCGCCCGCCAACGGATCGCGGGCGTGCGCGAACAGCCACGCACGGTCGCGCTGCAGGGCATGCAGCAGCAAAGCTTCGGCATCGCCGCGCTCGACCTGGGTGCAGGCGTCGCGCAGCAGGGATTCGGGGGTGGGCGCATTCATCGCTGTCACGATGACGCAGCGAGCGCGGAAAAGCCAACGTGGTAGAACGGACCGACGCCCATGCGCCCTGGGCGGCTGACGCGCTGTTCGCGCGGCAGTGCAGCAAAGAGCCAGGCTTGGGAATCGATAGAGGAAACCTATCTATTCAATTCCATCAATCGATTTGAGGGATCTATCGGCACCCCCTATCATGAGCCTCGTTCCATCCCCCGACCCCTATTGCAACCACGAGGAAACTCCATGTCGTCTTTGATCAACACCCAGGTCCAGCCGTTCAAGGCCAACGCCTACCGCAATGGCGAATTCATCGAAGTCACCGACGCGGACCTGAAGGGCAAGTGGTCGGTGCTGATCTTCATGCCGGCCGCCTTCACCTTCAACTGCCCGACCGAAGTGGAAGACGCCGCCGAGCATTACGCCGAGTTCCAGAAGATCGGCGCGGAGGTCTACATCGTCACCACCGACACCCATTTCTCGCACAAGGTGTGGCACGAGACCTCGCCGGCGGTGGGCAAGGCCCAGTTCCCGCTGGTCGGCGACCCGACCCACCAGCTGACCCGCGCCTTCGGCGTGCACATCGAGGAAGAAGGCCTGGCCCTGCGCGGCACCTTCGTGATCAACCCGGAAGGCGTGATCAAGACCCTCGAGATCCACGACAACGCGATCGCTCGCGACGTCACCGAGACCCTGCGCAAGCTCAAGGCCGCGCAGTTCGTCGCCTCGCACCCGGGCGAGGTCTGCCCGGCCAAGTGGAAGGAAGGCGAGAAGACCCTGAAGCCGTCGCTGGACCTGGTCGGCAAGATCTAAGCCGCCCTCGCTCCCATCTCCGCCTCGCGGCGGGGGTGGGGGTGAACCGCAGCCGGCATCGCGCGCCGGCGCCGGCTGCGGTTCATCCCTCCTCCCCTCTTCGCAGCGCGCTGCTCCGGCAGCACGCCTCCCCTCGCTTTGCCCAACGTCAGGAGTCCGCCATGTTGGATGCCGATCTGAAAACCCAGTTGAAGGCCTACCTGGAGCGGGTCGTCCGGCCCATCCACATCACCGCGTCGGTGGACGATGGCGCCAAGTCGCGCGAGATGCTCGACCTGCTCGAGGACCTGGTGCTGCTGTCGGACAAGATCACCCTGGACGTGCACCGCGACAGCGGCGAGCGCGCGCCCTCGTTCGCGCTGAACAGCCCCGGCCACGACATCCACCTGCGCTTCGCCGGCCTGCCGATGGGCCACGAGTTCACCTCGCTGGTGCTGGCGCTGCTGCAGGTCGGCGGGCACCCGTCCAAGGCCACCGCCGAGCTGATCGAACAGGTGCGCAACCTGCCCGGCGAGTACCGCTTCGAAACCTATTTCTCGCTGTCCTGCCAGAACTGCCCGGACGTGGTGCAGGCGCTGAACCTGGCCGCGGTGCTGAATCCGAACATCCAGCACGTGGCGATCGACGGCGCGCTGTTCCAGGACGAGGTCGAGGCGCGGCAGATCATGTCGGTGCCCACCGTGTACCTCAACGGCGAAGTCTTCGACCAGGGCCGCATGACCCTGGAGCAGATCGTGGCCAGGCTCGACACCGGCGCGGCCAAGCGCGATGCGGCGGCGATCGCGGCCAAGGCGCCGTTCGACGTGCTGGTGGTCGGCGGCGGCCCGGCCGGCGCGGCCGCGGCGATCTACGCCGCGCGCAAGGGCATCCGCACCGGCGTGGCGGCCGAGCGCTTCGGCGGCCAGGTGCTGGACACCATGGCGATCGAGAACTTCATCTCCGTGCAGGAGACCGAAGGCCCGAAGATGGCCGCGGCGCTGGAGCAGCACGTGCGCCAGTACGACGTGGACATCATGAACCTGCAGCGCGCTGAACAGCTGGTGCCGGCCGGTGCCGATGGCCTGGTCGAGGTCAAGCTGGCCAACGGCGCATCGCTGAAGAGCCGCACGGTGATCCTGTCCACCGGCGCGCGCTGGCGGCAGATGAACGTGCCCGGCGAAGACCAGTACCGCAACAAGGGCGTGGCCTATTGCCCGCACTGCGACGGCCCGCTGTTCAAGGGCAAGCGCGTGGCGGTGATCGGTGGCGGCAACTCCGGCGTGGAAGCGGCGATCGACCTGGCCGGCATCGTCAGCCACGTCACCCTGGTCGAGTTCGACAGCAAGCTGCGCGCCGACGAAGTCCTACAGCGCAAGCTGCGCAGCCTGGGCAACGTCGACATCCTGGTCAACGCGCAGAGCACCGAGGTGCTGGGCGACGGCCAGAAGGTCACCGGCCTGGTCTACAAGGACCGCGTCGGCGGCGATGTGCATCGCGTGGCGCTGGAAGGCATCTTCGTGCAGATCGGGCTGCTGCCGAACACCGAGTGGCTGCAGGGCACGGTGGCGCTGTCGCCGCGTGGCGAGATCGTGGTCGACGACCGCGGCCAGACTTCCCTGCCGGGCGTGTTCGCCGCCGGCGACGCGACCACGGTGCCGTACAAGCAGATCATCATCGCCATGGGCGAAGGCTCCAAGGCGGCGCTGAGCGCGTTCGATCACCTGATCCGCCACAGTGCACCGGTCGCCAGCGGCAGCGTCGCCGAAGCGGCCTGATCCGCCCCGTCCCGCGCCGCACTGCCGGCGCGGGACCAGGGTGTGCGGTCTCCACCGCGCGCGCCCATCTGTCTCGTCGCCAAGTGCGCTACACGCTCTATGCTGTGACCCTGCGTCACCTCCCGCCGCTGCGTTCCGAGGAACCCGCTGATGAACCTGCGTGATCTGAAATACCTGGTGGCGCTGGCCGATCACAAGCATTTCGGGCGCGCCGCCGCGGCCTGCTTCGTCAGCCAGCCGACGCTGTCCACGCAGATCAAGAAGCTCGAGGACGAACTGGGCGTGCCGCTGGTGGAGCGCGCGCCGCGCAAGGTCATGCTGACCCCGGCCGGGCGCGAGGCCGCCAGCCGCGCGCGCGGCATCGTCGCCGAGATCGAGCAGATGAAGGAGGCGGCGCGACGCAGCCAGGACCCGGAAGCCGGCACCGTGCGCCTGGGCATCTTCCCCACGCTCGGCCCGTATCTGCTGCCGCATGTGATCCCGCGCATCCGCGCGCGCTTCCCGCAGCTGGAACTGCTGCTGATCGAAGAGAAGAGCGACGTGCTGCTGACCCGCCTGCGCGAGGGCCGGCTGGACGCGGCGCTGCTGGCGCTGCCGTTGCACGACGAGCAATTGCATGCCGAATTCCTGTTCGAGGAACCGTTCGTGCTGGCGGTGCCCGAGCAGCATCCGCTGGCGCGACGGCCGACCCCGCTGACCATGGACGAACTGCACGCGCAACGCCTGCTGCTGCTCGAGGATGGGCATTGCCTGCGCGACCAGGAGCTGGACGTATGCCATCTGTCCGGTGCGCTGGAAAAGGCCGAGTTCCAGGCCACCAGCCTGGAGACGCTGCGGCAGATGGTCGCCGCCAACGTCGGCGTGACCCTGCTGCCGCTGCTGGCGGTGCAGCCGCCAGTGGCCAATCCGCCGAACCTGCGCCTGCTGCCGTTCGCGCCCGACGGCGGGCCGAGCCGGCGCATCGCCATGCTGTGGCGGCGCAGTTCGGCGATGGGCGCGTTCCTGCAGCAACTGGCGCACCTGTTCGGTGCATTGCCCGAGGAGCTGTTCACGCTGCCGGCGCAGGCGTCGCTGCCGGACCAGGCGCCGCGCCAGGTGGCCTGAACAGGCCGACCGGCCGAGGCGTCGCATCGGCGCCGGCTTGCTTGCACAATGGGAACGGGGGCGGCGCGGTGCCGCCTCCGTTCGTTGTGCCATCCAACCGGAGCCTGTCCATGACCTCGCAACACCACAGCGGCCTGCCGCCCTCGTTGATCGTCTCCAGCCGCGACCTCGCGCGCCTGGAAGCCCTGCTCGACTCCCCTGCCTTGCACCAGCACCCGGCCGCGCAAGCGCTGGGCGCAGAACTCGACCGCGCCACCGTGATGGCGCCCGGCCAGATCCCCCCCGGCATCGTCACCATGCATTCCCGCGTGGAGTGCGAAGACGAACTGCACGGCGAACGCCATCAGCTGACCCTGGTCTATCCGCACGAAGCCGATGCCGCGCATGCGCGCATCTCGGTGCTGGCCCCGGTCGGCAGCGCCCTGCTCGGCCTGGCCGTGGGCCAGTCGATCGACTGGCAGGCGCCCGGCGGACGCCCGCTGCGCCTGCGCGTGACCGCGGTGCAGCGCGCCGACGACGACAATGCGCGCGCGGCGCGTTAACGTGCGCGGCCCTATCCTTGTTCCCACTCGTTCCCGAGAGATACCGATGACCTCTTCCGCCCCCTCCAAGCTCGCCCAGTTGCGCGAGTTGTCCGTGGTCGTGGCCGATACCGGCGACTACGACGCGATCAAGCGGCTCAAGCCGGTGGACTGCACCACCAACCCGACCCTGGTGAAGAAGGCGCTGGACCTGCCGGTCTACGCCGATCTGATCGACGAGGCGCTGGCCTGGGCGCGCGGCCAGGACGGCGACCACGCCGCCTTGGTCGACGAGATCGCCGACCGCCTGACCATCGGCGTCGGCGCCAAGCTCAGCGCGCTGGTGCCCGGCCGCGTGTCCACCGAAGTGGACGCCGACCTGGCCCACGACACCGCCGCCACCATCGCCAAGGCGCACAAGTTCATCGCCATGTACGCCGAGCGCGGCATCCCCAAGGACCGCATCCTGATCAAGGTCGCCGCGACCTGGGAAGGCATCGAGGCGGCGCGGCAGCTGCAGCGCGACGGCATCGACTGCAACCTGACCCTGATCTTCAACCGCACCCAGGCCCTGGCCTGCGCCGAGGCCGGCGTGTTCCTGATCTCGCCCTTCGTCGGCCGCATCCTCGACTGGTACGTGGCCAAGGGCCAGACCCCGGCGACCATCGACGAGGACCCGGGCGTGCAGTTCGTGCGCGGCGTGTACGACGAGTTCAAGCGCCGCGGTTCGCAGACCGTGGTCATGGGCGCCTCGTTCCGTTCCACCGCGCAGATCGAAGCGCTGGCCGGCTGCGACCGCCTGACCATCTCGCCGGACCTGCTGGAGAAGCTCGACGCCGACCACGGCCCGCTGCCGCGCAAGCTCTCGCCCGGCCAGGCCGACGGCGCCAAGATCGAGCCGATCGACGCCAAGCGCTTCGCCGCCGACCTGGCCGCCGACCCGATGGCCACCGAAAAGCTGGCCGGCGGCATCGACACCTTCGCCAAGGACCTGCAGACCCTGCGCGACACGATCCGGCACAAGCTGGCCGGCTGAGCAGCGCACGCCTTGCATCATCCCGAGGAGCGGCGGCGACGTCGCTCCTTTTTTATTCGCGCATCGAGCATGCGGCGCTTGCCTTGACTCCCAACCTTGCGTCATTCCTTACGCTGATAGCCTGTCAGTTGACTTGCTCCTCAATCCGCTGAGGTCGATAAGGTTTGACAATCAATAGACAGTCCTCTTTGGCCAGACTAGGATGACCAAAGGACTTGGGGGCAAAGGAATGCGACCAGCACTTCTCTTGTTTGCAGCGTTTCTCATGCTTGGCGTATCGGGCGAGAGTTTGGCTGATCCTCCCAAGCCGGCGACTCGTCAGAGCCAGCAACGAACACCGGACGCCACGGTCACGGAGCTCCGAGCACTCCTGCAGACGCCCGAGAGCGAAATCGACTTGGCAAAGGCCAAGCTCGCTATCGACCGCATGATCGACTCGAAGGTTGACCCCACTGTCACCCTGCTGCAGCTCGACACACTGACTACTCGCATCAAGGCGCGTTTTCCGACGAATGCGACCAGCCAGTCCAAGTTGGAATTGCTTGTGAACTCGCTGTCCCAGGCCGGGCCGTGGAATGACTATCGCCCTTTCAGTTACGACCTGAACGACCCATTCGGCAAAACGATCCACAATAAGCTGCTTTCAACCTACCTGAAGACCCGCAAGGGCAACTGCGTCTCCATGCCGGTGCTGCTTGTAATTCTGGGCCAGAAGCTAGGACTGGATATGACCTTGGCGACAGCGCCCGAGCACGTCCTGGCGAAGTTCCGGAACGACCGAGGCCAGTGGATCAACATCGAGGCCACCAGCTTTGGCACGAAGAGCAACGCCAGCTATGAGCAGGAAACCAACATCTCGCCGAAGGCCATGGCCAACCGCCTCTACTTGCGGCCGCTAAACAAACGCGAGTCTGTCGCAGTCATGCTGAGTACCTTGATGGAGTTTTACGGGCAGCAGCAGCGTCAGGAGCAACGCATCGCGATCGCCGACCTGGCGTTGCAGGCCGACCCCAAGGATATTGCGGCGATGCTACAGAAGGGCAACGCCTACTTCAGGTTAATGCAACAGTACATGGCGAAGTATCCGTCGCCTGCGGCCATTCCCCCAGAACAGCGTTTGGATTTCGATGCACTCCAACGCAGTAACGATCTTTGGTTTAATCGGGCCGAGGCGCTTGGTTGGACGATGCCACCCAAGACACAGGATGCGAACTACCTACAAACCATCCAACACGCAAAGGCAACGCAACAGTGAGGGCGGTGATGCACAAGCTAAAATGCGCAGGGGGCGTGCTAGCCATTCTAATCGCCGGGTTTGGCGGACCCGTCTCAGCACGTTACGTACAGTCAGATCCAATCGGTATCGCAGGCGGCGTCAATACATATGCCTACGTGCAAGAAAATCCGGTGTCATCCATAGACCCACTTGGCCTCAGAAAGGTGATCCTCTTCAACCCTGGCGACTATCCGTTCTACCAAGGCGCAATGGCGACTCCTGACATTCCAGGCGTCACCAGGGTGTTTGGGCACATGGGACCTGACCGCGTTCTCGACCAGCGC
This sequence comes from Xanthomonas sp. LMG 12461, assembly GCF_009192935.1. Classification (NCBI taxonomy): domain Bacteria; kingdom Pseudomonadati; phylum Pseudomonadota; class Gammaproteobacteria; order Lysobacterales; family Lysobacteraceae; genus Xanthomonas; species Xanthomonas sp. LMG 12461. Next base: position 11,484 of record NZ_NQYT01000014.1, on the reverse strand, counting down.
CATGATGGTCTTGCTGTGAAGCTGGACGTGGAAGGTGTCAAGTACATTATTGAGGGAGCGGGCTGGACTCCCGGTGAGCCGGTTGAATTTATGGGGTGCCGCTCAGGGCAGGGAGAGAACTCGATCGCCGAACAGTTCGCAAACAAGTATTCCACTGCTACATCGGGCGCCACGCAGTACATGTGGTACAACGATCTTGGCATAAGCGGAATCTATGGAAAGGTTCCTTACTTCCATTGGAAGAATTATGCCAATCCAGGAGTCATGCGCTCCTTTCCGCCTGGACCGTGAATATGACCATGGGAAAGCCTCTACTTCGCTGGCTCCTTCTTGCACCGGCCGTAGTTGCCAGCCTCTTATCGATGGCGGGCATGTATTGGCTATGCCATCAATTGCTGCTGCAGGTATGCCCTCCATCGTCAAAGTCGATAGAGGGGGTGACCGACCTAGCGAGTGACAACTACGGAATAGCCACCACTACATGTTCACAAAGTTGGTACCCATCTGCAGAATCTTCACTCCTGATTGTGATGCTTCTTCTATCCGTGCTGGTTTGCTGTCTCAGTGCTTATCGCTTGGCACCCAGTCACAAACGACTTGTCAGCGCCCTTTGCGGAGTAGCGACAAGTGCATTTCTCGTCATGGCCTTTACTTGGCCAGAGTTGTAGCGCGCCAACTACTCGAAGCGCTCCTTATCAAGCCTAGCCCCTGCATCAGCAAAGGCGAGCGGCATTTGACTAGACCGATCGGAGATTAATGGGCACTCATTCTTTTATTGCAGGGAATGGGCAAAAGGGAATGGGGAAACTTGGCAGCACCGCGGTTCGCAGACCGTGGTCATGGGCGCCTCGTTCCGTTCCACCGCGCAGATCGAAGCGCTGGCCGGCTGCGACCGCCTGACCATCTCGCCGGACTTGCTGGAGAAGCTCGACGCCGACCACGGCCCGCTGCCGCGCAAGCTCTCGCCCGGCCAGGCCGACGGCGCCAAGATCGAGCCGATCGACGCCAAGCGCTTCGCCGCCGACCTGGCCGCCGATCCGATGGCTACCGAAAAGCTGGCCGGCGGCATCGACACCTTCGCCAAGGACCTGCAGACCCTGCGCGACACGATCCGGCACAAGCTGGTCGGCTGAGCGTCGCGCACATCACGGCAACGAAAGAGCGGCGGCGACGCCGCTCTTTTTCTGTCCCCGACACGCGCGCGGCAGGCTCGGTCAGGGCGGCAGCATGAGGTCGAAGGTCTGAATATCCGTCGGATACCCCTGGCTGCGCTGATAGCCACGGGCGAAACACGCGCCGGAGTACGGAAGCTGCCACACCAGCACGTTGCGGTCGGCGCCGGACTCCGCGTTGTCCCAGATCAGGTTTTCCTTGCCCAGCGTGACCACCTGGCAGAATTCGTCGCGCACGCACATCAGGCTCGGGTAGTCGGCAAGGCTTGGCGGGGTATTGAAATCCGCCACCGCGATCGACCCGAGCGCGATGTATCCGGCCGGCGCCTGCAGGTTGTAAATGCCTAGATTGCAGGGACTGTCGTTGCCTTCGCACTCCCACACGGTCGTGAAGCCGAGGGGCGCGCTCAGGCATAGATTCTTGTCGGAATCGTATTCCTGCAACACGACCACCGGACCGGATGGGGACGGCGGATTGGCGTAGTTATTGGTCGCGTACAGGCCAATGTAGAAATAATCCTCGCCATGGCCAATGCCGCTCACCAGCGGATGCCAGAAGCTGATTTCCCGTCCCGAACGGCTTCCCTGGTCGGTGATCTGTTTGTTGAGGTCGAAACTGTTGCAGACGCCCTGACAGAGAAAGCTCATCACCTATTCTCCAGATACCAACCATCGAACCACACAGGCGAAGACACAAGCATCGACGAACCGCAGCCTCGTCGGCGCCGTGCTCCGATCTCGAAATCCCCCCCTTTCACACCGTGCGTTGTCCTCGCCCGGCACAGGTGCGACCGCACGGTTTGTAACATGCTTTTTGCACACCGTGGTTGCAAGGCATGCCACATCGACTTCATGGCCGCTTGCATGGCCGCTTGTGCACGCGCCGCACCATGACTGGCCGGGCGGCGCCCGGGATAGTCGAACCATACGCTGGGGCGACGTCGCTCCTCCGGGCAGGGTGCCGCATGACCGGCCATCGCCCTCGGTCGTCGCCGTGCGTTTGGCGCAGCGGCGACGTCTTCCCGGCTATGCTGCCTCCCCGCGTGCAGAGGCAAGGCAATGGCGACGATCGCAGTGGTGATGGTGGACGGCGTGGCGGACTGGGAGATCGGCACCATCCTGCCGGCAGCGCGGGCCTGGTTCGGCGACACGATCCAGATCGCCAGCATCGACGGCAAGCCCATTACCTCGATCGGCGGGCTGGAGCTGCACCCCACCTACGCGCTGTCGGACCTGGCGCCATTGGACGCCGACCTGTGGCTGCTGCCCGGCAGCGACCGCTGGCAGGCCGGCGAGATTCCAGGACTGAGCGCACTGCTGCAGCAGCGCCTGGAGGCTGGCCGCGGCGTGGCGGCGATCTGTGGGGCGACCCTGGCGCTGGCCTACGCCGGCCTGCTCGATAGCCGCCCGCACACCAGCAATTCCGAAGCCTTCCTGCGCGAGCACGCCTGCGTCTACGCCGGCAGCGCGCATTACCAGGAGCGCCGCGTGGTCAGCGCCGGCGGCCTGATCACCGCCCCCGGCACCAGCCCGGTCAGTTTCGCCGAGGAATGCCTGCGCCTGCTGCACCCCGAACGCGAGGAGCAGATCGCGCAGATGCGGCAGATGTTCGCGGCCGAGTTCGTGTAGCGCGACCAGTGCCACGTGTCATGCAGACGGCGGCGGCGCCGCATGACTACACTTGTCGTCACACACCGTGAGGTACGCCATCGGCGGCTGAGCGCGGCGTCGCGATCGACCCTTGGCGGGCGTGACGCAACGGCGGTCACGCATGCCAGCGCGCCAGCAGGGTGCTTCCACGACGTCGACAGGAGAAGGCGCATGCGCGGATGGATGGCGCGTTATTTGTTTTCGCTGGCGCTGGCCGCCGCCAGTGCCACCGGCATGGCCGCCACGCCGGCACCGACCCGGGTCGCGATCCTGGGCGTGGAGCACGCGGCGCAACTGGTCTCCGAGCGCGACCAGCCGGGCGTGCTTGCCGCGTTCCTGGAGCAACTCGCGCCGGACGCGATCTGTATCGAACGCCCGCCGGAGCAGGCGGCGCGCGGCGATTACTACGAATACACCTACGAGGTGCAGGGCGTGATCCTGCCCTACGCTGCGGCGCATCCCGTCGCCCTCTGTCCGATCGACTGGATGCCGCCGGTGGAGGACGCCAGACTCGGCTTCGGCATGGATCTGGACACGCCATTGGAACTACGCCGCGAGCAGGGGTTCCAGGGCTTCCTGTCGTTCCCCGACAAGGCCGCATTGCAGCGCGACTTCTTCGCGGCGGATGCGGCCGAAAACGTGGCCGCGGTACGGAAGTGGGCGCAGACGCCGGCGCCGCGGGCCGACCAGGACCTGCCGCGACGCCTGTACCTGTACCGCACCTTCCTGCAGGCCCAGCGCATCCGCGCCGCGGCGCTGGCGCACCCAGGCAAGACCGTGCTGGTGGTGGTCGGCTATTTCCACAAACCGGATCTGGAGGCGATCCTCGCGCACGACCCGGCGATCGCGCTGGTGCCGCCGTCGACGCTGGGGCGCCCCACCGCGGAGGCGGTCGCGCGCGCCACCACCGCGACGCAGCGCGCCGCGATCCTCGCCTTCAACCTGCTCGGCACCCAGGCCGAGACCGGCAACGTCGACTGGGCATGGATGAGCCGCGTCCTGGCTGCCTACGCCGCCGACGCGCCGGCCGCCGAAACGGCGCTGTTGCGAACCCGCCTGGCCCTGCTGAGCGGCCGCATCGCACCGGCCGAGGCGCGGCGGCGCTACGCACGGCTCGCCGAGGACACGCCGGTCGAACTGGCGTTCGGCTGGACCGGCGTGCAGGACCGCACGCGCGTGGATTCGTTCTTCGATCCCTTCGGCAATCTGACGGTGCGCCAGCGCGCGACGCTGGAACTGGCACGGACCGACTATGCGCTCGGCCGCAGCCGCGACGGCGACGCGGCGATCGAACGGCTCAAGGCCGAGCTGTCGCCACGCAAGGCGCTGCAACTGTCCGGCTATGCGGCGCGGCTGCGGCCGGCCGCCGCGAGCACGCGCGATCCGCGTGCCGCGAAGTAACGGGCTCGCGGCGAGACGTCAGCCGCGGTCGCGGTGACCCCCGATGGCGACAGCATCCTGCGCACACCATGCGCAGATGCGCCCGCTCAGGCCTCCAGCCCGATCGGACAACTCACCCCGGTGCCGCCCAGGCCACAGTAGCCGCCGGGGTTCTTGGCCAGATACTGCTGGTGCTCGTCCTCGGCGTAGTAGAACGGCGGCGCCGGGAAGCGGATCTCGGTGGTGATGGGGCCGTAGCCGGCGGCGTCCAGGCGCTGCTGGTAGGCATCGCGGCTGGCCAGCGCGGCCTCGTACTGCGCCTGGGTGGTGCAGTAGATCGCCGAGCGGTACTGGGTGCCGGTGTCGTTGCCCTGGCGCATGCCCTGGGTCGGGTCGTGGCTTTCCCAGAAGGTCTGCAGCAACTGCTCGAAGCGCACGGTCTGCGGGTCGAACGCCACCAGCACCGCCTCGGTGTGACCGGTCTGACCGGAGCACACTTCGCGATAGGTGGCATTGGGCGTCTCGCCGCCGGCATAGCCGACCGCCGTGCTGAACACGCCGGGCAGCGACCAGAACTTGCGTTCGGCGCCCCAGAAGCAGCCCAGGCCGAACTGCACCTGCTCCAGGCCGGCGAAGGCATCGCGCAAGGGATGGCCGTTGACGAAGTGACGGTTGTGCAGCGGCAGCGGCTGCGCGCGTCCCGGCAGGCTCTCGCCCGGGCGCGGCAGGCGCTGCTTGAAGGCACCGATTCCCAACATGGCATGGACTCCTGGCAGCGACGGCGATGTCGTGTGGATGGCGCTGCCGGAGTCCGCTTTCAAGTGCGCCCGACTACCGCGGCGGCGGTGACAGGCTCGACGTTCACTTCGCTGCGGCGCTGGCCGTGGCGGCGGCGACCGGTTCCGGCATCGCCGAGCTGTGGTGGTTGATGATCAGCCAGCGCCCGTCGCGCTTTTCGTAGACGAAGGTGTAGCGCGCCTGCACCTGGCGGGTGCTGCCGTCGGGATTGTTCAGGGTGAAGGTGTAGACGCCGGCATCGACCGCGCTGTCGTCGTCGAGCAGCCGCACCTGGCGGTAGTTGATGGCCCCGCGCGGCTTGGCGGCGAGGAAGTGGCTGAAGTAGTCCTCGATCTCGGCGCGGCTGGCGCGGACCTGGTTGGACACCGTGGGCAGCAGCACGCCGTCGCGGGCGTACAGGTCGGCCACGCGCTGCGGATTGCCTGTGGCGAGCGCCGCGTTCCAGCGGTCGAACAGGCCGGCGATCTCGCGTTCGGCGCTGCTGGCCGGCGTCGCCGGCTGGCCGTCGTAGTGCATCGCCGGCGCGGCCAGCGCGGTGGAGGTGGTGGTCAGGCCCAGTGCCAGGGCGAACAGGATGCGACGCATGGGAAGTCTCCGTGTGCTGAGGGGATGCCGTCTCGGGGCGAAGCGAGTATTGGCAGCCGCGGCTTGCGCAACATCCGCCGGGCGGCATATCCTCGAATATGCCGTTCGGCATATCGGAGACGCACCCATGCACCCTCCCTCCAATGCAGGCCAGTGGCGTGAAGCACTGCGCCGCGACGCTGCCGACGCCGCGCGCTGGCAGGCGGTGGCCGCCGCCGCGGCGGCGCTGCGCGAGGCCGGCGATGCCGCGCAGGCCGCCGCGCACGCACTCGTGCCGGCCAGTGCCCTGGTGGCGGCCCCGCATGCTGCGGTGCTGGCGGTGCGGGGCGCCCGCTGCCTGGTACTGGCCAGCCAGGGCGATGCATTGCCGCCGGGCGCCAGCGTCGCCGTCGAGGCCCCGGCGCAGGCCTGGCGCCTGCGCGGCCATGCCGCCAACGAGGCCGGCGAACTGTGCCTGCCGATCGCCGCGCTGGGCGTGCCGCTGGGCATGCTGTGCCTGGGCTGGGACGCCCGCACCGTCCCGGCGCCGGAAGACGTGCAGGCCCTGTCCGCGATCGCCGCGCTGCTGGCACCGCTGGCGGCCGAACCGCCGCGTCCGCCGCGGCGACGCAAACCGGCGCATGCCGACCGCCTGGCCGTGCTCAGCGCGCGCGAGCGGCAGGTGCTGGCGCTGCTCTCGCGCGGCCTCACCAATGCCGCACTCGGCGCCGAACTCGGCATCAGCGCCGGCACCGCCAAGGTCCACGTCGAGCGCATCCTGCACAAGCTGCAGGTGGCCGACCGCACCCAGGCCGCGGTGGTCGCGGTGCAGGCGGGGGTGGCGCTGTGAGGGCGCTGGCGCGGCGCTGGAACGACTGGCCGCTGACCCGCAAGAGCCTGGCGCTGGTGGCGCTGCCGCTGTTGCTGCTGGTGGCGGCGCTGGTGGCGATCTACAGCGTGGAGCGGCAGAACATCGCCGCCGAGAACGACGTGCGCCGCACCCTGCAGTTGCTCAGCGATTTGCACGAGGCGCATGCGCTGCTGGCCGAGACCGCCGCTGGCGTGCGCGGCTACCGGCTGGTGCGCCAGGACGCGTTCCTGACCCCGTACCGCGATGCCGAGCCGCGGCTGAAGACCGTGGTGCAGCGCCTGTCGCAACGCATCACCGACCCGCGCCAGGCGCAGCGCTTCGCCCGCATCCAGCCGCTGTTCGAGGAGAAGATGCAGGGCTGGCGGCGGCTGCTGGCGCCGGACCTGAGCCGCGATGAAGAGATCCGCCAGCTGCGCGAGGGCAAGGTCACCCTCGACATCCTGCGTGCGGAACTGCGCGAGCTGCGCAACTACGAGACCGCGCAGTTGCAGGTGCGCACCGCCAAGGCGCAGGCGCTGCGCCAGCGCAACCTGCTGATCACCCTGTGCGCGGCGATGCTGGGCGGACTCGGCGCGGTGCTCGCGGTGGCCTGGTTCGCCTCGTCGCTGTCGCGGCGCCTGCGCCAGCTCTCGGCCAATGCCGACCGCCTCGGCGACGGCCGGCCGCTGGCGCCGCAGCCGCCGGCCGGCGACGAACTGGGCCAGGTCGCGCAACGCCTGCAGCAGGCCAGCACCCTGCTCGCCGCGCGCGCCGAGGAAGCGCAGTCGGCGCGCCGCGAGGCCGAGAGCGCCAACCGCGCCAAGACCGAATTCCTCTCGCGCAGCAGCCACGAACTGCGCACCCCGCTCAACGCCATCCTCGGCTATGCGCAGGTGCTGGAGATGGACCTGCCGGGCGCGGCGCAGCGCGACCACCTGCAGCACATCCTCGGCGCCGGCCGGCATCTGTTGGGGTTGATCACCGAACTGCTGGACATCGCCCGCATCGAGGCCGACCAGCTCGACCTGAGCCCACGCCCGGTGCCGGTGCGCACCGCGCTGGAAGAGGCGCTGGGCCTGGTCGCGCCGGAAGCGCAGGCGCGCGGCATCGTGCTGCGGCCACCGCAGTTGCCGCCGGAGTGGACCGTGCGCGCCGATCCGCAGCGGCTGCGCCAGGTGTTGATCAACCTGCTGTCCAACGCGATCAAGTTCAACCGCCCGGGTGGCGCGGTGTGGGTGAGCGCCGTGCCCGAAGGCCAGTCCCTGGCGCTGAGCGTGCACGACCAGGGCCGCGGTCTGACGCCGGCGCAGGTGGAACGCTTGTTCACGCCGTTCGAGCGGCTCGGCGCCGAGCGCTCGGCGATCGAGGGCACCGGCCTGGGCCTGGCGCTGAGCAAGCGCCTGACCGAGGCGATGGGCGGGCGCATCGCCGTGGACAGCGACCCGGACGGATCGCGCTTCACCATCGCGCTGCCGCTGGACCGGCCGCAGGCCGCGGCGCAGCCAGACCTGGCCGTGGCGACGACGACGGCGGGCGGGATCCAGCGCCAGTTGCTGAGCGTGGAAGACAACCCGTCCAACCAGGCGCTGATCCGTACCCTGGTCGAACGCCGCCCGCACTGGCGCCTGCACGAGGCCGCCAGCCTGGCGCAGGCGCACGCGCATCTGCAGCAGACCACGCCCGACCTGATCCTGCTCGACCTGCACCTGAGCGACGGCAACGGCGAGGACCTGCTGCAGGCGCTGCGCGCGCAGCCGCACACCGCGGCGATCCCGGTGGTGGTGATCAGCGCCGATGCCACCGCGACCACGCTGGCCCGCGTGCAAGGCGAGCCGGTGCGTGCCTACCTGACCAAGCCGCTGGACGTGGCCGACTTCTTCTCCGTTCTGGACCGACACCTCGCATGACCCGCAACGATGTCCTCGCCACGCGCATCCTGATCGTCGACGACGAACCGGCCAACGTCCGCCTGTTGGAGGAACTGCTGCAGCGCGAAGGCTTCCGCCAGGTGGTGGCGACCACCGACCCGCAGCGGGTGCTGGGCCTGGTCGCGGCGTTCGCGCCGGACCTGATCCTGCTCGACCTGATGATGCCGGAGCTGGACGGCTACGCGATCCTGGAACAGCTGGCGCGCCTGGCCGGCCCGTCCACCTTCCTGCCGGTGATCGTGCTCACCGCCGACCCCAGCCGCAGCGCCCGCCACCGCGCCCTCGGCCTGGGCGCCAAGGATTTCCTGACCAAGCCGCTGGACACCTTCGAAGTCGCCCTGCGCGTCTGGAACGTGGCCGAGACCGTGGTGCTGTTCAAACGCCTGCGCGCGCTGGCCGTGGCGGATGCCGCGCCGCCGGGATGGCTGACGGCCGGGATTGGGGATTAGGGATTGGGGATTCGCAACGGCAGCCCCCCGCTTTTGCCAATCCCCAATCCCGACTCCCCAATCCCGGCCCCCAACCTACATCGCCCGCGTCACCTGGCCGCCCAGGCCCAATGCCATCAGCACTTCCTGGGCCTTTTCCAGCAGTTCGTCGGCCACGCAGACCTGGACCACGCCGAACGGCAGTTCGCCGGCGCCGCCGAGCAGGGCCTCGCCGAACACGAAGGCGGTGATGCCGGCATCCTCCAGCGCGTGCTTGGCCAGGTGCGCGTCGATCAGGTGCTGGGCGCGGTAGGCGATCTGCATGGTCGAGCCCTCAGCGGCGAGCCACGGAGCCAGGCAGAACCTGGAGCGAGGAAAGGCAACACAGATCCGTAAACGGGTACGCCAACTGAGAAGGACGCATGACGCCAAGGGCAAGACGGAACGCCTGCATGCGGGCTTCTCTTGAGTGAATTGTTCCGCAGCCTACGCGCCAGAACGGCCGCAGACCAGTCCGGCCAAGCTAAAGCAGCGCTTTACTTACTATAAACTTGCGCTTTACTTATTCTCAGACGCGCGCATGTCCGACACCCCCGCCACCGACGCCTCCGCCCCGGCCGAGAAGAAAGACTTCATCCGCCAGATCGTCCGCGAGGACCTGGCCAACGGCAAGCACACGGCCATCCGCACCCGCTTCCCGCCCGAGCCCAACGGCTACCTGCACATCGGCCACGCCAAGGCGATCTGCCTGGACTTCGGCATCGCCGCCGAGTTCGGCGGGCGCTGCAACCTGCGCTTCGACGACACCAATCCGGCCAAGGAAGATCCCGAATTCGTCGCCGCGATCCAGGACGACGTGCGCTGGCTGGGCTTCGACTGGGCCGAGCTGCGCCACGCCTCGGACTATTTCGAGGTGTACTACCTGGCCGCCGAGAAGCTGATCCGCGACAGCCACGCCTTCGTCTGCGACCTCTCCGCCGAGCAGGTGCGCGAGTACCGCGGCACCCTCACCGAGCCGGGCCGCGATTCGCCCTACCGCACCCGCAGCGTCGAAGAGAACCTGGACCTGTTCCGGCGCATGCGCGCGGGCGAGTTCCCGGACGGCGCGCGCACCCTGCGCGCCAAGATCGACATGAGCAGCGGCAACATCAACCTGCGCGACCCGGCGCTCTACCGGATCAAGCACGTCGAGCACCAGAACACCGGCAACGCCTGGCCGATCTACCCGATGTACGACTTCGCGCATTCGCTGGGCGATGCGGTGGAAGGCATCACCCACTCGCTGTGCACGCTGGAGTTCGAGGACCACCGCCCGCTGTACGACTGGTGCGTGGACAAGGTCGACCTGGCCGGCCACCCCGAACTGCTGCAGCCGCTGCTGGACAAGGGCCTGCCGCGCGAGGCGGCCAAGCCGCGGCAGATCGAGTTCTCGCGGCTCAACATCAACTACACGGTGATGAGCAAGCGCAAGCTGACCCAGCTCGTCGCCGAGGGCCTGGTCGATGGCTGGGACGACCCGCGCATGTACACCCTGCAGGGCCTGCGTCGCCGCGGCTACACGCCGGCCGCGCTGCGCCTGCTGGTCGACCGCGTCGGCATCAGCAAGCAGAACTCGGTGATCGACTTCTCGGTGCTCGAAGGCTGCCTGCGCGAAGACCTGGACGCGCACGCCGCGCGGCGCATGGCGGTGATCGAGCCTCTGAAGCTGGTGCTGAGCAACCTGCCCCAGGGCCACAGCGAAACCCTGACCTTCTCCAATCATCCCAAGGATGAGAGCTTCGGCACGCGCGAAGTGCCGTTCTCGCGCGAACTGTGGATCGAGCGCGAGGACTTCGCCGAAGTCCCGCCTAAAGGCTGGAAGCGGCTGGTACCGGGCGGCGAAGTGCGCCTGCGCGGCGCCGGCATCGCCCGCGTCGACGAAGTGATCAAGAACGCCGCCGGCGAGATCGTGGAACTGCGCGGCTGGCTCGACCCGGAATCGCGTCCGGGTATGGAAGGCGCCAACCGCAAGGTCAAGGGCACCATCCACTGGGTCAGCGCCGCGCACGCGGTCGAGGCAGAGATCCGCCTGTACGACCGCCTGTTCTCGGTGGAAAAGCCCGACGACGAGTCCGACGGCAAGACCTACCGCGATTACCTCAACCCCGACTCCAAGCGCAGCGTGCGCGGCTACGTCGAACCCGCCGCCGCCCAGGCCGCGCCGGAGCAGGCGTTCCAGTTCGAGCGCACCGGCTATTTCGTCGCCGACCGCTACGACCACCGCGCCGACGCGCCGGTGTTCAACCGCAGCGTGACCCTGCGCGATAACTGGAGCGGCGGCCAGGGCGGCTGACCAAGCGCGTGTGCGATGCCTCCAGCGACGGCGATGTCCTGGAGGAAGGCAGCGCATCGGCCGCGGACCGCGTGCCGGGAAATCTGCAGTGTCGTTTGGCGCTATCGCGTCGGGACTGAAGTCCCTCCCACAGGATGGCTGCATGCGCGGCCGCTTCCTGCAGGGCTAGCGTTAGCGTTGTTTTATTGGTGAGGCATCGCGCTGAAGCCAGGAGCTAAAAAGCCGGGATTGGGGATTGGGGATTCGGAACCCCGCAAACCGGGATCCGGAATGTTCCGCGAGTGCTGGGCGGTTGCGATTGCACTGTGGGAGGGGCTTCAGCCCCGACGGGCTTTACCGATAACGCCTGTCGGGGCTGAAGCCGCACTCACCGTGGAGTCGC
>NZ_NQYT01000134.1:0-945 GCF_009192935.1 Xanthomonas sp. LMG 12461 | reverse complement strand
CGCGGTCGCCGATTTCTCCCCCGTGTTCCTGACCTGCGCCCGCGCCAGCATTGCCGCCGCGCTGGGGCTGGCGCTCCTGCTCGGGTTTCGGCAACCGCGTCCGCGCCGCGCCGAGCTCCCCGCCTTGGCGATGACGGCACTGGGGGTCGTGGCCGGATTTCCCCTGCTGACCGCACTGGCGCTGCAGGCACCGGCCAGCGAGAACACCCAGAACGGTGGACGCGGGCGTTCGCCGGCGCGCAACACGGCGAAGACGGCGGTGCACAACGGCAGCAGGCCCACGAACACGATGGAATGCGCCGAGGTCACATGCTGCAGCGCCAGTGCGGTCAGCAGGGGAAATCCGGCCACGACCCCCAGTGCCGTCATCGCCAAGGCGGGGAGCTCGGCGCGGCGCGGACGCGGTTGCCGAAACCCGAGCAGGAGCGCCAGCCCCAGCGCGGCGGCAATGCTGGCGCGGGCGCAGGTCAGGAACACGGGGGAGAAATCGGCGACCGCGACGCGCGTTGCGGGCAACGACCCCGCAAAAATCATCACGCCGATACATCCATTGATCCAGCCACCGGTGGTTTTTTCCATGCGCGTCTCCTTCTGCATCGCCGTTGAGTAGACGCCTCGCGGGACCGATCCGGCCAGATACGATCCAATACGGTTTCGCAGTACTGTTATGGCTCAAGACCCAGTACAGCTGACGACAGTGGACAGACCCGTAGCACCCGGCACGCGCATCGCTTCGGTGATGGCCGACATACGCGCCGGCATCGCCAACCGCACCAGCCTGCCGGGAGCGCGCCTGCCCTCCGTGCGCGCGCCGGCGCGCGCGCTGCGGGTGTCGGTGTCGGCGGTGGTGGAAGCCTGCGACGGGCTGGGCGACGCGGGCGCGATCGGGGCGCGGCCCTGGCTGGTGCCTATACATGTCTGACGGAGCACCAGGCCCGTACGGTT
>NZ_NQYT01000133.1:0-569 GCF_009192935.1 Xanthomonas sp. LMG 12461 | reverse complement strand
ACCGACAGGCGGTTGCCGCGGCGGGTGAGGGCGAAATCGCCCAGACGTGCGTCGGCCTTCAAGGTGTCCAGCGCGATGATCTGGTCAAGCTTGCGCACGAAGCGTACGTCCACCAGCCACCAACGCGGCGCATCGCGCGGGCTGTCGGGGTCGTAGTGTGGATTGCGCGGCTGGAACTGGCTGGGATCGGGATAGGCGGCGCTGGCGACCTCGGCCAGCCCGGCCACGCCGGGTACGGCGCAGTTGGAGTGGTAGAACAGCACGCCGTCACCGACGCGCATGCCGTCGCGCCTGAAGTTGCGCGCCTGATAATTGCGCAGGCCGTCCCAAGGCTCGCTGCCTTTGCGCGCGAGAGCGTCGATCGAAAACGTCCCGGGTTCGGATTTCATCAGCCAGTAGTGCATGCCGGATCCTGCGCACAGAGGATGGTTTCGCGATCGGTCAGCACGGCATCGAGGCGCACGTCCCAGGGCTGCGCCTGCAGGGCCGGATGAGCATGGTCGACTTCCTGGAAAGCATAGGCCACGCCGCACAACCACGGACGTGCCGGGCGCCGCACACGCTGCAGC
>NZ_NQYT01000132.1:0-487 GCF_009192935.1 Xanthomonas sp. LMG 12461 | reverse complement strand
CCGCCAGGGTGCGCCGTCGGCTTACGGCCGCTGGATGAGCTACGTGCCTGGCCCGCGCCAGCGCGCGCCGTGGAGTGCCGACGAGGATGCTGCCGGCTTCTCGCCGGACCTGTTGCCGGCTGGCGGCGTGTACATGGCCGACGGCGCCGGTCCGCGCCTGCTGACGCCGCTGCAGGGCGGCTGAGCGGCGACGGGTCGCCTGGTCTAGGCCGGGCGACCCCGCATAGACCACCCGCCAACGTTAGCGCGCCGCGCGGCGCGCTAACGTTGGCGGGTGGTCTATGCGGGGTCGCCCGGCCTAGACCAGGCGACCCGTCGCCGCTCAGCCGCCCTGCAGCGGCGTCAGCAGGCGCGGACCGGCGCCGTCGGCCATGTACACGCCGCCAGCCGGCAACAGGTCCGGCGAGAAGCCGGCAGCATCCTCGTCGGCACTCCACGGCGCGCGCTGGCGCGGGCCAGGCACGTAGCTCATCCAGCGGCCGTAAGC
>NZ_NQYT01000131.1:0-568 GCF_009192935.1 Xanthomonas sp. LMG 12461 | reverse complement strand
CGCCGAAGAACTGCTGCGCGCCGTACAGGCGGTCTTCCTCGTCGGTGAGGATGCCGGCGGCGCGCAGCAGTTCTTCGGCGTGCTCCATCCCCGCCTCGGACAGGTGCACTTGCTTGCCCTTCTCGTCGACCCAGAAGTCGCCCTCGCCCTCTTCCGACTCCTGCTTGACCAGCTGCGGCACGATGCGGTTGACGCGGATGTACAGCTCCGGCGACTCGTCGGCCGGGCCGGAGATGATCAGCGGGGTGCGCGCTTCGTCGATCAGGATCGAGTCGACCTCGTCGACGATGGCGTAGTTGAGGCCGCGCTGGAAGCGATCGGCCTTGGACAGCGCCATGTTGTCGCGCAGGTAGTCGAAGCCGAATTCGTTGTTGGTGCCGTAGGTGATGTCGGCGGCGTAGGCGGCATGCTTGTCGCTGTGCGGCATGCCCGGGTACACCACGCCCACGCTCAGGCCCAGCCAGTTGTACAGCTTGCCCATCTGCGCGGCATCGCGGCGCGCCAGGTAGTCGTTGACGGTGACCACGTGCACGCCCTTGTCTTCCAGCGCGTTGAGGTACACCGGCAG
>NZ_NQYT01000130.1:0-716 GCF_009192935.1 Xanthomonas sp. LMG 12461 | reverse complement strand
TTCTCGGCGTAGATCACCACCACGTGCTCGTTCTTCTGCCGCAGCTGCCGATCCAGTTCCGTCGGCGCCAGCGCGCGCGCTTGGCGCTCTCGGCGTGGGCCTCGGCGGGGCCGCCGAGCGCCAGGGCGCTGCCGGCCAGCGCCAGGCCGCCGAGCAGGCGCCGGCGTTGCGGGTTTTCGGGGGGGGTGTCGGTGTCGGCGGGCGGGGTGGACGCGGGATCCTGGGGCGGCTTCTTCACGGGGTCATCGGGCGAGGGAAAGGCACCCGCCAGTGTGGGCCGCGTGAATGACAAGTCAAAGCCAGCCTGTCCCAGCGCGGGACCGGCGTTCAGCGGCCGTATCGCAGGCCGCGCTCCCGTGACGCTGGATGACGCTGCGCCAGTCGGTGCCCGAGGCCGTCAGCGGCGCACCCGCGCGCGGCCGAATACCTCCTCGCACAGCACCACATAGTCGCCCGAGCCGTCGCGCGCGGCCGCGCCGCTGGCGATGGCGGTGCTCAGCGCCGCGCCGAGTCGCGCCTCGCCCAGGCGCGCGGCCAGTTCCGTCAACTGGGCCTGGAACCGGTGCTGCATGTCGGCGATCTGCTGGGCATCGTGTCCGAGCCAGGCATAGCCCTTGTCGTTGTACGCGGCGGCACAGTGCAAGGTCTCGGCCAGATCGCGTTGCAGGTCCTGCAGATCGGTGGGCATCGTCGCGTGCGGGGCGGGGCGGGGCGGG
>NZ_NQYT01000013.1:0-14985 GCF_009192935.1 Xanthomonas sp. LMG 12461 | reverse complement strand
GAAACCGCTCTTGCGATTCCCCATTCCCGATTCCCCACTCCCCGCCCCTACACCATAAATTGCTCGCTCAAGATCCGCTCCTCCAGATTGTGCTCCGGATCGAACAGCAAGGTGACCAGGCGGTCGCGGGATTCGCGGATGGTGACTTCGACCACGTCGCGGGTCTCGTGCGAGTCGGCGGTGACGCTGACCGGGCGCTTGTAAGGATCCAGCACGCGGAAGCGCACCTCGATGTCGGCCTTGAGGATCGCGCCGCGCCAGCGCCGCGGCCGGTACGGCGCGATCGGGGTCAGTGCCAGGGTGTGCGAGCCCAGCGGCAGGATCGGTCCGTGCGCGGAGGAGTTGTAGGCGGTGCTGCCGGCCGGGGTCGACACCAGCACGCCGTCGCAGATCAGTTCATCGACCCGGGTCTGGCCGTTGAGATCGATGCTCACGTGCGCGGCCTGACGGGTCTGCCGCAGCAGCGAGACCTCGTTGTAGGCCAGCGAGCCGGTGGTGGCGCCGGATTCGGTCTGCGCCAGCATTTCCAGCGGGCGCAGCTTGGCCGGCTCGGCCAGGGCCAGGCGCGCGACCAGGTCGTCGTCGCGGAACTGGTTCATCAGGAAGCCGACCGTGCCCAGCTTCATGCCGAACACCGGCTTGCCCAGGCTGCCGTGGCGATGCAGGGTCTGCAGCATGAAGCCGTCGCCGCCGAGCGCGCACAGCACATCGGCGTCGGCCGGCTCGCAATCGCCGTAGCGCCCGACCAGTTGGGTACGCGCGTGCTGCGCCTCCGGCGCGACGCTGGCGAGGAAACAAATGCGGGGCGAGGACGGCAGGACGGAAGCATTCATGGCCCCGATCATACCCGGGGCGCCATGACCGGCGCGCGGCGGCGAACCGGCGGCACGCGCTTGCAGCCGAAGCAGCGGCCAATCCGCGGCAGTTGCATGCCGCGTCCGCACCGCGCCTGTGATGGGACCTGCGGCGACAGCCATTGCAGGCCGGTACCCGGTACCGGGCCGCGTCGCTCCGCCCGCCTTATCTGCCGGACACGAAGTCGCGGCACGCAGTCTCCGTCGCCTGCTCCTGCATCGCCTGGCGCACCGATGCCGGCACCAGCGGGCCCAGATGCTCCCGCACCTGCTGCGCCAGTTCCACGGACCGGATCTCGCCCATCCCCTCCTGCGTGCGCGCATCGGCCAGGCACAGCCAATACCAGGCGCGCGCCAGATCCCGGCACGCTTCCGGGCCGCAGGCCTGGATCCAGGCCAGTTCGGGTTCCCAGCCGGCACCCGAGCACCAGCCGGGACGGCTCCATTCGGCCAGCAGCGCGGCATGGTCCGGGATGGTGCCCACGCCGAGGAAGCGGCGGCGGCCGTACGCGCGCATGGCCACGCTGCAGCCACGGATGTCCAGCCAGGTGCGCGCATAGACCGCACGCTTCAGTGCCGCCAGTGCCGCGGCCTGCTCGCCGTTGGCGTCCAGCTGCAGGAACAGCGCATAGGCGGCATCGCCCACCGATTTCCTGGCAAGTGCACGCAAGCGTCGCAAGTCGCCCTGCCGTGCCTGCTGCAGCGCACGCTGCAGCCGCAGCTCCAGCGGAGGCTGCAGTGCCAGGAAGACGATCAACAACAGGAGCACTGCGGGGATGGCCAGGTACAGCATGTACGCCTCGAAATGCGGCGCTGCAGCCGTGTGCTCGCCCGATGGCGCGGATCGTATCAGCGCGGGCTGTCAGAATCCCGCGGCCTTGCATGACGCGGTCGGTCGCCGCAGCGGTGCGCCGCCGGCCTGGCTCCAACGAAGAACGTGAGGCGAGCGCGGATCCCCGCCAGGGACGCGTGACAGCAATCGCCTGCCACGCGCCATGCGTCGCCATCGGGCGACGCGGTACCGCAGTGGGCCAGACCCGCACGCGCGGGCCTGGCCATCGGCGCGATCGGTCAGACGCCGTGCGCCGCCAGCTGGCCGAGTCGCTGCACCGCCACCGACACCGTCGGGTAGTCCAGCGTCTTCTGCGCAGCCAGTTCCTGCAGCATGCTCAGGGTGAAGCGCAGGCTGCTGTCGTCGCGCTGCAGCCAGTGCTGCACCTTGGCTTCGGCGGTGCCGCCCGGCAGGCTCAGCGCCTGGCCGGCCAGCACGCCGTGGTGCTTGGCCAGTTCGTCGCGCAGCACGCCACGGGCCACCGCATGCCAGCGGCCGTTGACCTCCAGCGCGTCGATCTGCTCGAACAGCCACGGCAACTGCAGCGCCTCGCCGAGGCGGAAGTGCACCTTCGACACCTCCACCGGCTTGAGCTTGCGGGTGCGCGCCATCTCGATGATGTCGAACGCCGGCTCCAGGAAGCGCAGTTCCGACAGCTGCTGGGCGAGCGCCGGCGGCAGGCCCTTGTCCTGCCACTCCTGCACCAGGGCCTCGTAGCGCGGACGCTGCGAATCGGGCAGCACGCCGGAGGCGACGCGGATATCGTTGAACGGCTCGTAGTAGCGCTCCACCGCGGCGGTGATGCCCGGCATCGGGCCCGGACGGAACAGCAGCCAGCGCACGAAGGCGCGCTGCAGCGTCCAGATCACCTCCAGCGCGTCGATCTGCACCGACTCGGGCACCTTGCCGTCCAGCGCGTCGATCTGCGTCCACAGCGCGCGCGCATCCAGCGTCTCGCGGCTGATGGTGTAGGCCTTGGCGACCTCGGCGATGCTGCGGCCGGTGTCTTCCTGCATGCGCATCAGGAAGGTGGCGCCCATCCGGTTGATGGTGGTGTTGGTCACCGCGGTGGCGATGATCTCGCGCTTGAGGCGGTGCCGCTCCATCGCGTCGGCGTACTTCTTCTGCAGCGGCTGCGGGAAGTAGCGCTGCAGCTCCTTGGACAGGTACGGGTCCTCGGGGATGTCCGACTCCAGCAGCTGCTGGAACGCCACCAGCTTGGAATAGGACAGCAGCACCGCCAGTTCCGGCCGGGTCAGCCCCTGGCCACGCGCCTTGCGCGCGGAGATCTCCGCGTCCGAGGGCAGGTATTCGATCTGCCGGTCGAGCAGGCCCTGCGCCTCCAGGGTGCGGATGAAGTGCTGCTTGGAGCCCAGGCGGGTGACGCTCATCCGCTCCATCAGGCTCAGCGCCTGGTTCTGGCGGATGTTGTCCCACAGCACCAGCTCGGCCACTTCGTCGGTCATCGACGCCAGCAGCTTGTTGCGCGCGTCCAGGGTCAGCTTCTTGGCCTGCACCACGTCGTTGAGCAGGATCTTGATGTTGACCTCGTGGTCGGAGGTGTCCACGCCGGCCGAGTTGTCGATGAAGTCGGTGTTGAGCAGCACCCCGACCTGCGCGGCCTCGATGCGGCCGAGCTGGGTCAGGCCGAGGTTGCCGCCCTCGCCCACGACCTTGCAGCGCAGCTCGCCGCCGTTGACGCGCAGGCCGTTGTTGGCGCGGTCGCCGACATCGCCGTGGGTCTCGCTGGCGGCCTTGACGTAGGTGCCGATGCCGCCGTTCCAGAACAGGTCCACCGGCGCCTTGAGGATGGCGTTCATCAGCTCGTTCGGCGAGAGCTGCTTGACGCCCGGCTCCAGGCCCAGCGCCTCGCGCACCGGCGCGCTGATCTCGATCGACTTGAGCGTGCGCGGGTAGATGCCGCCGCCGGCGCTGATCAGCTTGGCGTCGTAGTCGGCCCAACTGGAGCGCGGCAGCTTGAACAGGCGCTCGCGCTCGGCGAAGGACGCCGCCGCGTCCGGGTTCGGGTCGAGGAAGATGTGGCGGTGGTCGAACGCGGCCAGCAGGCGGATGTGGCGCGACAGCAGCATGCCGTTGCCGAACACGTCGCCGGACATGTCGCCGATGCCCACGCAGGTGAAGTCCTCGCTCTGGCAGTCGCGGCCCAGCGCGCGGAAGTGGCGCTTGACCGACTCCCAGGCGCCGCGCGCGGTGATGCCCATGCCCTTGTGGTCGTAGCCGACCGAGCCGCCGGAGGCGAACGCGTCGCCCAGCCAGAAGCCGTGGTCCAGCGCCAGGCCGTTGGCGATGTCGGAGAAGGTGGCCGTGCCTTTGTCGGCAGCGACCACCAGGTACGGGTCGTCCTGGTCGTGGCGCACCACCTGCGGCGGCGGCACGATCTTGCCGCCGACGATGTTGTCGGTGATGTCCAGCAGGCCCTGGATGAACAGCTTGTAGCAGGCGATGCCTTCGGCCAGCACCGCGTCGCGGTCGCCGCCGACCGGCGGGCGCTTGCAGAAGAAGCCGCCCTTGGCGCCGACCGGCACGATCACCGTGTTCTTGACCATCTGCGCCTTGACCAGGCCCAGCACCTCGGTGCGGAAGTCCTCGCGCCGGTCGGACCAGCGCAGGCCGCCACGCGCCACCGCGCCGAAGCGCAGGTGCACGCCTTCCACGCGCGGGCCGTACACGAAGATCTCGCGGTACGGACGCGGCTTGGGCAGGTCCGGCACCTTGGCCGAATCCAGCTTGAAGCTGATGCAGTGACCCAGCCCGCCATCGGCGGTGCGCTGGTAGTGGCTGGTGCGCAGCGTCGCCTCGATCACGCCCTTGAAGCTGCGCAGGATGCGGTCCTCGTCGAGGCTCGCCACTTGGTCGAACAGCTTCAGCAACGCGGCCGAGACCGCCTCCAGCTGCGCGTCGCGGCTGCCGCTGCGCGCATCGATCACCGGCTGCAGCGCCTTCAGCGCCGCGGCATCGTCCTTGGCCAGCAGGTGCAGTTGCGCCGTCAGCGCGGCCTGTCCCTCGGCGATCTGCGCCTTGCTCTCGTTGCCGGTGGCCGGATCGAAGCGCGCCTCGAACAGCTCCACCAGCAGCCGGGCCAGCAGCGGATAGCGGTTGCAGGTCTCTTCCACGTAGGCCTGCGAGAACGGCACGCCGGTCTGCAGCAGGTACTTGCAGTAGCCGCGCAGCACCGCGACCTGGCGCCAGCTCAGGCTGGCACCGACGATCAGGCGGTTGAAGCCGTCGTTCTCGGCGTCGCCGCGCCAGATCCGCACGAACGCCTCGCACAGCGGCGCGTCGGCCGCGGCCACATCGATGCTGCCGGCCAGCGGCTCGACCTCGAAGTCCTGGATGGACAGCGCGGTGCCGTCGACCACCAGCCGGTACGGACGCTCGGAGATCACCCGCAGGCCCAGGTTCTCCATCATCGGCAGCACGTCCGACAGCGGCAGGTCGTCGTGCTGGCGGTACAGCTTCAGGCGCAGGCTGTCGGCGCCGTCGCGACGCAGCGCCTGCAGGCTCAGGTGCAGGTCTTCCGGACCGCGCAGCGCGGCCAGGCGCTCGACGTCGCGCGCGGCGATCTGCGCGGTCGACTCCTCGATGTAGCCGGCCGGCAGCGCGCGGCCGTAGCCGGCGGCCAGGCGTAGGCCATCGCGCTCGCCGCAGCTGGCCACCAGCGCCTCGCGCAGGTCGTCGTGCCAGTTGCGCAGCAGGTGCGCCAGGCGCGATTCCAGTTCGGTGGTGTCGAACTCCAGCGCCTCGCCGGGCTTGGGCCGCACGATCATGTGCAGCTGCGCCAGCGGCGATTCGCCCAGCACCACGTTGGAATCGATGTACTCGCCGTGCAGCGCGTCCTTCAGCAAGGCCTCGATGCGCAGGCGCACGTCGGTGTTGAAACGCTCGCGCGGGATGTACACCAGCGCGGAAATGAAGCGACCGTACTTGTCGCGGCGCAGGAACAGGCGGCTGCGCACCCGCTCCTGCAGGCCGAGAATGCCCATCGCGGTGCGGTACAGCTCTTCCTCGTTGGACTGGAACAGCTCCTCGCGCGGCAGCGTCTCCAGGATATGGCGCAGCGCCTTGCCGCTGTGGCTGCTCGGGGTCAGTTCGGACTTGCGCATCACGTAGTCGAAGCGCTCGCGCACCAGCGGGATCTCCCACGGGCGGCGGTTGTAGGCGCTGGAGGTGAACAGGCCAAGGAAGCGCTGTTCGGCGACGATGCGGCCCTTGGCGTCGAACTCCAGCACGCCGATGTAGTCCATGTAGCCGCTGCGGTGCACCCGCGAGCGCGCATTGGTCTTGGTCAGGATCAGCGCTTCCTTGGTACCGGACTCGCTGAGACCGTGTGCGGCCAGCGTGCGCACCGGCCGCGCCGGCGACTTGTCCTGCCCGCGCAGCAGGCCCAGGCCGCTGTCTTCCAGCGGCGCCAGCACGTCTTCGCCACCCTGCTTCTCCACCCGGTACTCGCGGTAGCCGAAGAAGGTGAAATGGTCGGCCGCGGCCCAGCGCAGGAATTCCTGCGCCTCGCGCCGGCCCTTGTCGTCCACCGGCAGGCGCCGGGTGGTCAGGTCGTCGGCCAGCGCCAGCATCTTCTCGCGCATGCCGCCCCAGTCGCGCACGATGTTGCGCACCTCGCCGAGGATGCGCCGGATCGCCGCTTCCACCTGCGCCATGTCTTCCGGCGGCTGGCGGTCGATCTCCAGCGCCATCAACGATTCCGCCTTGCCCTCGCCCACGTTCTCCAGCGTGCCGCCCTTGTCGCGCTGCATGCGCAGCACCGGGTGGCCGAGCACGTGCACGCCGATGCCCAGCTCGGCCAGCGCCATGCTCACCGAATCAACCAGGAACGGCATATCGTCGTTGACGATCTGCAGCACCGTGTGCGACGACTCCCAGCCGTCGTCCTTCAGGTTCGGGTTGAACACCCGCACATTGACCGTACCCGGCTTGCGCTTGCGTGCGAACTCCAGCATCGACGCGGCCAGCGCCGCCCACTCCTGCGCGCTGTGGTGGGGGAACTCGTCCTCCTCCATGCGCTTGTAGAACTCTTCGGCGAAGGTCTGCGCCTCCTCCTGGCGCGCGGCCGGGTAGCGCTTGCGCAGCGCCGCGAACACCGAGGCCAGGCTGAAGGCGCTGGCGGCCGGCACCGCGTCGATCACCTTGGCGGTCGCCGGCACGGTCGCGGCCAGCCTGGGCGGCGTCGCGGCCTTGCGCGGGGCGGCGGCCTTGGCCGCAGGCTTGGCGGCCGCCTTGGTCTTGGCAGGCGCCTTGGCCGGCTTGGTGGCGGACGGGGTCGCGGAGGTGCGGGTGGCGGCCGAAGATTTGGAACGGGAAGCGGCGTGTTTGGGTTTCATGACGGAGAGCAGCAACGATGCTCGATGGGAAAGCCGGAATTGTACCGGTGCTCCGTTCAACTACCTTGCTGCATCGCAAACCAACGGAGCGGCCGCGGCGACGCGCCAGATCGCGCAAAGCGACCGCAACACCATCATCACGCGGCGGTCACCATGCTTTGTCAGCCACGCTGTTGGCAGCAAGAACACCCCTGTGTCAAGGCTGTTCTAATTCTAAACTGGACGGTATAGTCCACAATCGATGAGCACTCCCCTCGCCTCCGCCGCACAGCGCCAGGCGCGCGACCAGCGCGTGTACGCTGCCGTGCGCGAATTGCTGGCCGAGGAAGGCATGGGCCTGAGCATGGATGCAGTGGCGGCGCGCGCCGGTTGCTCCAAGCAGACCCTGTACAGCCGCTACCGCAGCAAGCAGGGCCTGCTGCGGCGGGCGATGCAGGATCACCTGGACCTGGCCACCGCGCACCTGGAGCCGGTGCAGGACGACCTGCGCGGCAGCCTGCTGCGTTTCGCCTGCGAGTACCTGGAACAGCTGTCGGAACCGCGTGTGCTGCAGAGTTGCCAGCTGATCGCCGCCGAGTCGCGGCACTTCCCCGAAGAAGCGCGCGCCATGTTCCGCGACAGCGCCGGCGCGCTGATGCAGCGCCTGAGCGAGCGCCTGCGCGGCGCCATGGCGCGCGGCCAGCTCCGGCATGACGATCCGCACTTCATGGCCGAGCTGCTGTTGAGCATGATCGTCGGCATGGATTTCGAGCGTCAGCGCTTCCACAGCGCGCATCGCGGCGACGCCGCCGCGCAGCGCGCCTGGGCCGAGTTCGCCGTGGACGGCTTCTTGCGCGCGTTCGCCGCCGCCCCTTTCCTTCCTTCTACAAAACCAGACCGGAGTACCACCCGATGACCTCCCCGTTGCGTTCTCTCGCCCTGGCCTGCGCCGTCGTGGTGGTGTTGGCGTCCTGCAAGAAACAGGAGCAGCAGCAGGCCATGCCGCCGCCGGAAGTGGGCGTGCTGCAGGCGCAGCCGCAGACCGTGCCGCTTGAGCGCGAACTGGTCGGCCGCCTGTCCGCGTTCCGCAGCGCCGACGTGCGCGCCCGCGTGCCCGGCGTGCTGGAAAAGCGCCTGTACACCGAAGGCACCGACGTCAAGGAAGGCCAGCCGCTGTTCCAGATCGACCCGGCGCCGCTGCGTGCGACCCTGGCCTCGGCGCAGGGCCAGCTGGCCGCGGCCGAAGCCACCTACGCCAACGCCAAGGCCGCCGCCGCCCGCGCGCGCAGCCTGGCGCCGCAGGCCTACGTGTCCAAGTCCGACCTGGACAACGCCGAGGCCACCGAACGCAGCTCCGCCGCGTCGGTGCAGCAGGCCCGTGCGGCGGTGGAAACCGCGCGCATCAACCTCGGCTACGCCACCGTCACTGCGCCGATCGCCGGCCGCGCCGGCAAGCAGCAGGTCACCGAGGGCGCGCTGGTCGGTCAGGGCGACAGCACGCTGCTGACCACGATCGACCAGCTGGACCCGCTATACGTCAACTTCTCGATGAGTTCCGACGAACTGGCGCAACTGCGCCAGGCGCAGACCGAAGGCAACGTCGCCCTCAACGCCGAGGACAAGTCCACCGTGCAGATCAAGCTCGGCGACGGCAGCACCTATGCGCATGCCGGCACCCTGGACTTCTCCGGCGCGGCGGTCGACCCGAGCACCGGCTCGGTGACGCTGCGCGCGCTGCTGCCCAATCCGGACCGGGTGCTGCTGCCCGGCGCCTTCGTCAGCTTCTCGGCCAACCTGGGCCAGCGCAAGGACGTGTACCTGATCCCGCAGGCGGCCGTGCTGCGCGACGCCAAGGGCGCCTATGCGCTGGTCGTCGGCAAGGACAGCAAGGTGGTGCGCAAGGATCTGACCACGGTCGGCCAGCAGGGCGACAAATGGATCGTCAGCGGCGGCCTGCAGAACGGCGACCAGGTCGTGGTCAGCGGCCTGCCCAAGGTCAAGGAAGGCGCACCGGCCGTGGCCAAGCCGTGGGATCCGAATGCCGCCGCCCAGGGCCAGGGCCCGGGTGCCGGCACAGCGCCCGGCCAGGGTGGCCAAGGCGCCGCGGCGCCGGCCAAGGGCGCCGCCCCGGCGCAGGGCGCAGCGCACGGCGATGCGCCGAACGCCGCCCCGCCTTCCGACCAGCCGAAGCAGTAACGGACTCCCCCCATGCCTAAGTTCTTCATCGAACACCCGGTCTTCGCCTGGGTGGTGGCGATCCTGATCTCGCTCAGCGGCGTGATCGCCATCCTCAATCTCGGCGTCGAGTCGTATCCCTCGATCGCCCCACCCCAGGTCACCGTCAACGCCACCTATCCCGGCGCCAGCGCCAGCACCACCGAACGCTCGGTTACCCAGGTCATCGAGCAGCAGCTGACCGGCATCGACCACCTGCTGTACTTCAGCTCGTCGTCGTCCTCCAGCGGCAGCGCCACCATCACCCTGACCTTCGAGACCGGCACCGACCCGGACATCGCCCAGGTGCAGGTGCAGAACAAGGTGTCGCTGGCGACCCCGCGCCTGCCCTCGGAAGTGACCGCGCAGGGCGTGGTGGTGGCCAAGGCCAACGCCGGCTTCCTCAGCGTGATCGCGCTGCGTTCGGACAACCCGTCGATCGACCGCGACGCGCTCAACGACATCGTCGGGTCGCGGGTGCTGGAACAGATCTCGCGCGTGCCCGGCGTCGGCAGCACCCAGCAGTTCGGTGCCGAGTACGCCATGGACATCTGGTTGAACCCGGAGAAGCTGCAGGGTTACCACATGTCCGCCACCGACGTGTACAACGCGATCCGCGCGCAGAACGTGCAGTTCGCCGCCGGCTCGCTCGGTTCGGATCCTGCGCCGCAGGGCCAGTCGTTCACCGCCACGGTCAGCGCCGAGGGCCGCTTCACCTCGCCCGAGCAGTTCGAGAACATCATCCTGCGCGCCGACGGCAACGGCACCGTGGTGCGGCTGAAGGACGTGGCCCGGGTCGCGTTCGGCCCGACCAACTTCGGCTTCGATACCCAGTACAACGGCAAGCCGACCGGCGCCTTCGCCATCCAGTTGCTGCCGGGCGCCAATGCACTGAGCGTGTCCGAGGCGGTCAAGGCCAAGATGGACGAGCTGCAGCCCAGCTTCCCGCAGGGCGTCACCTGGTTCACGCCGTACGAGAGCACCACCTTCGTCAAGATCTCGATCGAGGAAGTGGTCAAGACCCTGGCCGAGGCGATCGTGCTGGTGTTCCTGGTGATGCTGGTGTTCCTGCAGAACTTCCGCGCCACCATCATCCCCACCCTGGTCATCCCGGTGGCGCTGCTGGGCACCTTCCTGGGCATGTGGGCGATCGGCTTCACCATCAACCAGCTGACCCTGTTCGCGATGGTGCTGGCGATCGGCATCGTGGTCGACGACGCAATCGTGGTGATCGAGAACGTCGAACGCATCATGTCCGAGGAGCACCTGGCGCCGAAGGCAGCCACGCACAAGGCGATGACCCAGATCACCGGCGCGGTGGTGGCCATCACCGTGGTGCTGGCGGCGGTGTTCATTCCGTCGGCGATGCAGCCCGGCGCGGCCGGCGCGATCTACAAGCAGTTCGCGATCACCATCGCCATGTCGATGGCCTTCTCCGCCTTCCTGGCGCTGAGCTTCACCCCGGCGCTGTGTGCGGCGTTCCTCAAGCCCACCCACAACGACAACCCGAACTGGGTCTACCGCACCTTCAACAAGTACTACGACAAGCTGGCGCACCGCTACGTCGGCGCGGTCGGCAACACCATCCGCCGCGCGCCGCGCTGGATGGCGGTGTTCGCCCTGCTGGTGGTGCTGTGCGGCTTCCTGTTCACGCGCATGCCGGGCAGCTTCCTGCCGGAAGAGGACCAGGGCTTCGCGCTGGCGATCGTGCAGCTGCCGCCGGGTGCGACCAAGACCCGCACCAACGAGGTGTTCGCGCAGATGCGCGGCGTGCTGCAGCAGCAGAAGGCGGTCGAAGGCATGCTGCAGGTGGCCGGCTTCAGCTTCCTGGGCCGCGGCGAGAACGTGGGCATGGGCTTCATCCGGCTCAAGCCCTGGGACGAGCGCGACATCGCCGCCGGCGACCTGATCCAGCAGTTGAACGGGATGTTCTACGGCATCAAGGACGCGCAGATCTTCGTGGTCAACCTGCCCACGGTGAACGGCCTGGGCCAGTTCGGCGGCTTCGACATGTGGCTGCAGGACCGTAGCGGCCAGGGCGAGGAAGCCCTGCTGCAGGCACGCAACATCGTGCTCGGCAAGGCCGCGCAGCGCCAGGACACCCTGGCCGGCGTGCGTCCGAACGGCCTGGAGAACTCGCCGCAGCTGCAGTTGAAGGTGGACCGCGTGCAGGCGCAGTCGATGGGCCTGTCGGTCAACGACATCTACCAGTCGATCCAGCTGATGCTGGCGCCGGTGTACGTCAACGACTTCTTCTACGAAGGCCGCATCAAGCGCGTCAACATGCAGGCCGACGCGCCGTTCCGCACCGGTCCGGAGTCGCTGCGCAACTTCTACGTGCCCAGCAGCACCGCCTCCGATAGCAGCGGCCTGCCGCAGATGATCCCGCTGAGCACGGTGGTGAGCTCGGACTGGATCTACAGCTCGCCGTCGCTGAGCCGCTACAACGGCTATTCGGCGATCAACATCGTCGGCAACCCGGCGCCGGGCGGCAGTTCCGGCCAGGCGATGAGCGCGATGGAGGACATCGTCAACAACGACCTGCCGCCGGGCTTCGGCTTCGACTGGAGCGGCATGTCGTACCAGGAAATCATCGCCGGCAACACCGCCACGCTGCTGCTGGTGCTGTCGATCGTGGTGGTGTTCCTGTGCCTGGCGGCGCTGTACGAAAGCTGGTCGATCCCGGTGTCGGTGCTGCTGGTGGTGCCGATCGGCGTGCTCGGCGCGGTGGCGTTCTCGCTGCTGCGTGGCCTGCCGAACGACATCTACTTCAAGATCGGCCTGATCACGGTCATCGGCCTGGCCGCCAAGAACGCGATCCTGATCGTCGAGTTCGCGGTGGAGCAGCGGGCGATGGGCAAGACCCTGCGCGAGGCCGCGGCCGAGGCGGCGCACCTGCGTTTCCGTCCGATCCTGATGACCTCGTTCGCCTTCATCCTCGGCGTGCTGCCGATGGCGATCTCCACCGGCGCCGGCGCCAACGCCCGCCACGCCATCGGTACCGGCGTGATCGGCGGCATGTTGTTCGCCACCGTGCTGGGCGTGCTGTTCATCCCGCTGTTCTTCGTGATGGTGCGGCGCATGCTCGGCGACAAGCTGGACGAGCCGTCGAAGGAGTTCATGCAGATGCAGGAAGCCGGCCTGGCGCGGCATCAGCCGGATCGCTGAGGCGCCGGGATGAGCAGCCATTCGGCTGCTGAAAAGCCAGGGATTCGGGAGTGGGGATTCGTGAATCCTCCTCTCGGACTTGATCCTTCCGCCTTGTAGAGGCAAACAAAGAGCGGCCGCAAGGCCGCTTTTTGTTGTCCGGGAATCCGGTCGGGAAGCGCGACCCAACGCCCCATGCAGGCGGAGCGCTCCTTGAAGGCTGAGCGCTCCTTGTGGGAGGGACTTCAGTCCCGACGCATTGCAGCCAGACGCCGCTTATGCCTTTCCACACAAGGAAAAAAAGCGGCCCTGCGGCCGCTTTTTCCCTAGATCCTCAAGCGATTCGGGAACCGGCAATCCCCACTCCCGGCCTCACCGCAACCCGGTCTCGTTACGCGCGATCACCAGGCGCTGGATCTCGCTGGTGCCCTCGTAGATCTCGGTGATCTTCGCATCGCGGAAGTAACGCTCCAGCGGCATCTCCTTGGAATAGCCCATGCCGCCGTGGATCTGCACCGCCTGGTGGGTGATCCACATCGCCGCCTCGGAGGCGGTCAGCTTGGCCACCGAGGCCTCGGTGGTGAAGCGCTGGCCCTGCCCCTTCAGCCAGGCCGCGCGCAAGGTCAGCAGCAGCGCCGCGTCCAGCTTGCACTTCATGTCGGCGATCTTGGCCTGGGTCATCTGGAACGCGCCGATCGGCGAACCGAACGCCTTGCGCTCCTTCACGTACTCCAGGGTCGCCTCGTAGGCGGCGCGGGCCAGGCCGATCGCCTGCGAGGCAATGCCGATGCGGCCGGCGTCGAGCACGCTCATCGCGATCTTGAAGCCCTCGCCCGGCGTGCCCAGCACCTCGTCGGCGCTGGCCACGTAGTCCTGGAACTCGATCTCGCAGGTGGCCGAGGCGCGGATGCCGAGCTTGGGCTCGGTCTTGCCGCGGTGGAAGCCGGGCTTGTCGGTGTCGACCACGAAGGCGGTGATGCCGCGCGCGCCCTTGTCCGGCTCGCTCATCGCGAACAGCACGATGTACTTGGCGACCGGGCCGGAGGTGATCCAGCTCTTCTTGCCGTTGATGACGAAGCTGCCGTCGTCCTGGCGCACCGCGCGGCACCGCATCGCGGTGGCGTCGGAGCCGGACTGCGGCTCGGTCAGCGCGAAGGCGCCGATCTCGCGGCCCTCGGCGATGGCACGCACGTACTTCTGCTTCTGTTCCTCGTTGCCGTTCTTGAGGATGCCGGCGCAGAACAGCGAGTTGTTGACCGACATGATGGTCGAATGCGCCGCATCGCCGGCGGCGATCTCGACCATCGCCAGCACATAGGCGATCGGGTCCATGCCGGCGCCGCCGTACTCTTCCGGCACCTCGATGCCCATCAGCCCGTTCTCGCCCAGCAGGCGGATGTTCTCCAGCGGGAATTCGCCGGCACGGTCATGGTGCTCGGCGCTGGGGGCGATGCGCTCCTGGGCGATGCGCCGCGCCACGTCCTGGATCATCAATTGCTCTTCGGTAAAGCTGAAATCCACGTCGAACCCCTCCCGGGCATATTGGTCCGGCCATTGTAGCCGTGCCGACCATACGCCGGCGTGTGCAACTTGACCGGGACCGCCGCGCGGACCAAAATATCTCTATATCGCGATAGGAAGATATTTATGGATCTGGAGGACTGGTCGTCCCGGCTGAAGGTCTTCGCCGACGCCACCCGCGTGCGCCTGCTGGCACTGCTGGAACAGGAGGAGCTGACCGTGGCCGAGTTGTCGGCCATCACCCGCCTGGCGCAGCCGCGGGTCTCGACCCACCTGGCCAAGCTCAAGGAGGCCGGGCTGGTGCGCGACCGCCGCGCCGGCGTGTCGGCCTATTATCGCTTCGACGAGACCCTGCTGGACCCGGCCCAGCGCGCGCTGTGGCTGGCGCTGAGCACCGGCAGCGACGACCCGCTGCTGCGCCAGGACGCCGAGCGCGTGGCCGCGGTGCTGGCCAACCGCGCCGCCGACCAGAACTGGGCCGACTCGGTGGCCGGCGACATGGAGCGCCACTATTCGCCCGGCCGCACCTGGGAAGCGCTGGCGCGCACCGCCCTGCCGCTGCTGGAGACCGGCGACGTGCTCGACATCGCCTCCGGCGACGGCGTACTGGCCGAACTGGTGGCGCCGCACGCACGCCGCTACGTCTGCATCGACACCAGCGCACGGGTGGTGGCCGCGGCCAGCGAACGCCTGCGCCGGCTCGGCAACGTGGAAGTGCGCGAAGGCGACATGCATGCCCTGCCCTTCGCCGATGCCAGCTTCGACCTGGTGGTGATGATGCATGCCCTGACCTATGCGACCAAGCCGGCGCAGGCGGTCTGCGAATCGGCGCGGGTGCTGCGCCCGGGCGGCCGCCTGCTGCTGTGCAGCCTGGCACGCCACGAGCACAAGGCCGCGGTGCAGGCCTACGGCCACGTCAACCTCGGCTTTTCGGCCAAGGAACTGCGCAAGTTCGTCGGCAAGGCCGGGCTCGAAGTCTCCAGCCTGGAAACCGTGACCCGCGAGAAGCGCCCGCCGCACTTCGAAGTGATTTCGTTGATTGCGGGGAAGCCGGGAATCGGGAGTGGGGAATCGGGAATCG
>NZ_NQYT01000129.1:0-733 GCF_009192935.1 Xanthomonas sp. LMG 12461 | reverse complement strand
CCGGTGGGCGCAGCGACGCGGTGCGCGTGCAAGTGCGTGATCTTTCGCGCACCGAGCACGATGCCTTGCTGGCGCTGGTGCGCAAACGCCTGCGCCAGCAGCATGGGTTCGCGCGCAACCCCGAGCGCTATTTCGGCATCGCCGCCGTGTACTCGATGGAAAACGTGCGGCGCGCGCCGGATGTCGATGCGGCTTGTGAACCTGGCAGCCTCGATTGCGGCGGCGGTCTGGGCTCGGTGATGCACGTCACCGCAAGTTTCGGCATGGCCGCCGCGGGCAAGACGCTGGAACTGCTGCTGCGCTAGCACAGCAGTAGGTTGCAACATACATTCACGCGCTGCGTTGATGCGGCACCGATCAGTTTTCCGCTTTGGTATCCGTTAGTGCATGCCCGCGCCAGCCGCGGCGTTGAATGGCGGTCGCGCCAGCCACACCAGCGGGATGATGACGATGAACAGCCAGCCGAACAGCCAGAACACATCGTTCACCGCCAGCGTATAGGCCTCCTTACTGACGATCAGATCGATCAGGCCGAAAGTTGGTGGTCCATGCAGTCCCAGTGCATGCACCTTGTCGATGTAAGCCACCGCGCCGGGATTGCCCAGGCTGACCTGTTCGGCGAGCATGGCGTGGTGATATTCGGCGCGGTGCTGCCATAGCGTCACTGTCACCGCCGTGGACACGCTGGAAGCCAGTGTGCGGAAAAAATTGGCCAGTCCGGAGGCCGAGGCGA
>NZ_NQYT01000128.1:0-839 GCF_009192935.1 Xanthomonas sp. LMG 12461 | reverse complement strand
GGAGCCACTCAGCCCGTCGACACCCTTTGCCCGCGCCAAGCCGATGCAGCGTACGAACTTGCCGCCTTGTTGAGCCAAGCGCGCAAACGGGTGCTCGCCGAACACCCGATCCTTGGCAATTCGACGGTTCCGGCGCTTTGCTGCCTCGCTCAAGGGCTTGCGCGCCTGCCCTTGATGTTGGATCGCGGGGCGGTAACCACGCCTTTTCAGGTCTGCTTCGCGCGCTGCATCGGCATACCCGCTATCGGCCCATACCGTGCGGCCGGTGTTGTCCGGGTCCAGCACCTGCTCGAAGTGACGGCTGTCGTGCACGTTGGCCGCGCTCACGTCGTAGCGGCGGATGAAGCCCCAGCGACGGTCCGTGCTGGCGTGCAGCTTGTAGCCGTAGAACGCCACCCCATGCTTCCTGGTCCAACGTGCCTGCATATCCTTCTGCGCACGCTTGGCATCGCTCCAGTCCTGGCCGACGTCATCGCCCTGCTTGATCTGCGCGTTCTCTTCGCGCGTGTTGCGCTGGATCGGAGCGCTGACGATGCTGGCGTCGATGATCTGACCGCCGCGGGCAACGAACCCGGCACGTTGCAATTGCTCACCGATCGCCGCGCTGATGTCGCCCATCAGATCCTTGGTCTTGAGCCGTTCGCGCCACACCCAGATCGTCTTGGCGTCGGGCACCTTGCCGCTGTGTTCCAGTCCGAGGAATTGCTGGAAGCTGCGCCGATCCAGCACCTGGTACTCCAGCGCATCGTCGGAGAGGTTGTACAACTGCTGCAACAGCAGCAGCTTGATCATCACCTGCGTCGGCCAAGCCGGACGGCCACCGCGCTTGCCAGTACCCA
>NZ_NQYT01000127.1:0-1035 GCF_009192935.1 Xanthomonas sp. LMG 12461 | reverse complement strand
CCATCAGCACGCGCTCGGCCTGCTGCGCGGCGTCGGCGGCGCTGCGTTGTTGCTGCTGTTCGCGCGCCAGTTCGCGCGTGGCGGCGAGCTGGTCCTCCACGCCCTGGAACGCGCTCAATACGGTCTGCCGGTAGCTGGCGGCCGCGGCATCGAAGACGGCTTGCGCCTGCGCGCGTTGCGCGTGGCGGGCGCCGCCGTCGAACAGCGTGCCGGCCAGCGCTGCGCCCACCGCCCAGACCCGGTTCGGCACGCTCAGCAGCGAGGTCAGTCCGGCGCCGTCGTAGCCGCCGCTGGCGCTCAGCGACAGGGTCGGGAACCACGCCGCCACGGCGATGCCGATGCCGGCGTTGGCCGCGGCCATGCGCCGTTCGGCGCCGGCGATGTCCGGGCGCCGCTGCAGCAGCACCGAGGGCAGGGCCTCCGGCGTTGGCGGCAGCGCCGGCAGCGGTGCGTCGCTGGCCGCCAGCGAGAACTCGGAAGGGGTTCGGCCGAGCAGCACCGCCAGCGCGTGGTCCAGTTGCCGGCGCGACAGCGCCAGATCGGTCGATGCGGCTTCGGTGCTGTGCAGGGTGGCCTCGGCCGCGGCCACATCGGCGTCGCTGGCAACGCCGGCGCGCACCCGCGCCTGGGTCAGCCGCAGCGCGTCGCGGTAGCCGGCGAGGGTGCGCTGGTACAGCGCCAGGGTCTGGTCGTCGAAGCGCAACTGCAGGTAATCGGCGACCACCGCGGCCTGCAGCGACAGCCGCGCCTGCGCCAGATCGGCGGCGCTGGCCTGGGCGTTGTCGCCGGCCTGTTCGATGCTGCGCCGGACCTTGCCCCAGAAGTCAGGCTCCCAACTGGCGCTGAACCCCAGCGTATCGGCGTCGCGCAGCCCCGGCTTGGGGGTGACGCTGCGCTCGCGCGTGGCCGCGGCCTGCACGCCCAGCGTCGGCGCCTCTGCCGCCCGCGCGCTGCCGACCAGCGCCTGCGCCTGCCGATAGCGCGCCTCGGCCTGGCGCAGGGTCTGGTTGGCGCGGTCGGCAGCGCGCGGGCGGC
>NZ_NQYT01000126.1:0-584 GCF_009192935.1 Xanthomonas sp. LMG 12461 | reverse complement strand
ACCCTGTTCGGGCTGATCCATTCGGTGGACCCGCGCGGCGGCCTGTACCTGCCGTGGACGCTGAGCGGCGTGCCCAAGTTGATCGCCTGGCAGTTCGTCGGCGGCTACCTGGTGCTGGCCGCCTTGCTCGGCCTGCTGTCGTTGCAGAAGCCGCGCGCGGTGCTGGTGGACTGACGGCGGCGCGACAAGCGGTGCCGGGATCGCAACGATGCACGAGAGGAGGATGGCATGAACGCTTGCCTTGGCCTGCGCATGCGTGCGCTGGCACTGCTGCTGGCACTGGGCTGGATGCCCGAGGCCGGCGCGGTGTCGTTCGATTGCAGCAAGGCAACCACGGCGGTGGAGCGACTGTTGTGCACGGACAAGCGGTTGGACGCCACGGAGGAATGGCTGGCCCTGCGCTATGCGGCGCTGCGCGACGTGGTCCCCGCGGCGCAGCGGCCTGGCGTGCGCAACGCGCAGCGCGACTGGCTGGCGCAGCGCCAGAGCTGCCTGGCCGAGACCGATCCGGGCGCCTGCCTGAAACAGCGGATGGAGGCGCGGGTACGCGCGCTGGACGCCGAGTTCGCGCCGCAGGCGGCGCG
>NZ_NQYT01000125.1:0-3286 GCF_009192935.1 Xanthomonas sp. LMG 12461 | reverse complement strand
GGGGGCGGCGCTGACTCCTACTCGTGCTTGCTGGCACTGCGGCTAAACGGCCTGCCGCACTCCGCTCTCACCTACAACGATAGACCCTTATTTGACACAAGCGGCTTCAGCCGCGACAGGGATTACCGGTAACGCCCGTCGCGGCTGAAGCCGCTCCTACGAGGCCCCAAGCGCGAGGGGAGCCCGCTCTTGCGCATCCCCACTCCCAACTCCCCAATCCCGCCTCACCTCATACGGCCTCGCCAAAGGCCTTGGCCAGCCCGCGATACGCCTTGCGCTGCGCTTCGGTTTCCGGCGCCGGCGCCAGCACTTCCAGTTCGACGATCTGGTCGCCCGGCGGAGTGCCGGGCAGGCCGCGGCCGCGCAGGCGCAGCTTGCGGCCGGCGTCGGACTCCGGCGGGATCTTCAGTTCCACCGCCCCGCCCAGGGTCGGCACGCTGATGCTGGTGCCCAGCGCCGCCTGCCACGGCGTCACCTGCAGGGTATAGAGGATGTTGCGGCCGTCCACCTCGAACTGCGGATGCGCGGCGTACTCGATCTCCAGCAGCAGGTTGCTGCCGCCGTTGCCCTGCCCGCCCAGCCGGATCACCTGGCCGGGGCGCACGCCCTTGGGGACGCGCACGTCCAGTTGCTTGCCGTTGATGGTGATGCGCACGCTGTCGCCGGCGTACACCGCCTCCAGCGGCACCGCCAGCTTGGCGCGGGTGTCGCCGCGCGGCGCGCCCGAGCCCGGACCGGGGCCGGCGCCGCCCTGGCGGGCGCGCTGCTGGCGGGCGAACAGGCTCTCGAAGAAATCGCTGAAGCCGCCGCCGGCGCCGCCGTTGCCGAATACTTCCTCGAAATCGAAGCCCTGCGCGCCGCCGTAGTTCGGCGGCGCGTGGAACTCCTCGCCTGGCCGGTAGCCCTGCGCGCGCAGCTGGTCGTAAGCGGCGCGCTTGGGCGGGTCGCGCAAGGCCTCGTAGGCCTCGTTGATCGCCTTGAACTTCTCTTCGGCCCCAGGCTCCTTGCTGACGTCGGGATGGTACTTGCGCGCCAGCCGCCGGTACGCGGTCTTGATCTCGGCATCGCCGGCGCTGGGTTCCACGCCCAGGGTCGCGTAGTAATCCTTGAATTCCATCCATCACCTCAAAAAGAGTCGGCCCGCCGCCTTGCGGCAACGGGCCGGTTGCATGCACTGCGCCATCGCCCGGCCATTCTACGGCCGGCGGCGAGGGCGCGGCGTCGCGGTAGCGACGCCGCTGCGAGCGCGCGCTCACTGCACGATCGTGGCCCCTGTATCGACCTGGATCCGGCGCGGCGTGCTCGCCGGACGCTTGGGAATGCGCACTTCCAGCACGCCATGGTAGCCGGTGGCGGAAATGCCGTCCGGATCGGCGCTGTCGGGCAGCGCGAAGCGGCGATGGAAGCTGCCGTAGCGGCGCTCGATGCGCGAGAAACGCTCGGTGTCGGCGGCCGATTCGCTCTTGCGCTCGCCCTTGATCGAGAGGATGCCCTTGTCCATCGACACCTCGATCTCCGACGGGTCGATACCCGGCAGGTCGGCGTACAGCACGAAGCGCTCCGGCTCCTCCTTGATGTCCACGCGCGGCACCCACTGCGCGGTGACGACGGCCGATTCGTCGGTGCCGCCGTTGGGGTCGAAGAAGCGGTCGAACACCTGCTTGATCTCGTTCTGGAATGCGGCCTGGGCCGGCCACTGGCGATAACGGACGATGCTCATCGTGGTCTCCTGAAACGTTAATGAGGTACACCCCGGAGGGGACGGTTCGCGGCGGCGGGACCGGCCCGCCGTCCATGCCGGTCAGATAGGCCTGCCGCGGCGCTTTTCAAGGCGTTGACGCCACCTTCCCATTTCCGTTTCTAGACTCGGTTCATCCAAGGAGCCCGACATGCCCATCCAGACCGGCGAACGCATTCCCGAAGTGGTGCTGCAGCGCATCCGCGACGGCGTGGAAGCCGTGGACACGCGCACGTTGTTCGACGGCCGCCGCGTGCTGTTGTTCGCGGTGCCCGGCGCGTTCACCCCGACCTGTTCGGAGAAGCACCTGCCCGGCTATGTGGAGCACTTCGACGAGTTCCGCAAGCGCGGCATCGAGGTGTACTGCATGGCGGTCAACGACCCGTTCGTGATGCAGGCCTGGGGCAAGAGCCAGCTGGTGCCGGACGGCCTGCAGATGCTGTCCGACGGCAATGGTGCCTTCGCCAAGGCGCTGGGCCTGGAACTTGACGCCAGCAGCTACGGCATGGGCGTGCGAGCGCGCCGCTTCGCGCTGTACGCCGACGACGGCGTGGTGCAGGCGCTGTTCGTCGAGGCGCCGGGCGAGTTCAAGGTCTCCGCCGCCGACTACGTGCTGCAGCACCTTCCCGACTGATCCCCTTACCCACCACAGGAAACGGCCAGCCATGTCCAACAAGCCAGCCTCCCCGAAGACCGACGCCAAGCCGCTGCAGCACACCGCCGGCCTCACCGACACCGCCACGCTGCGCGCCAACGCCCGCCAGAGCATCGAGGACGGCGCGATCACCAAGAGCTACAGCGCCGACCGCGAGGCGGTGATCAAGATGCTCAACGACGCGCTCGCCACCGAGTACGTGTGCGTGCTGCGCTACTACCGCCACTACTTCATGGCCGCCGGCATGCTCGCCGACGCGGTCAAGGCCGAGTTCCTGGAACACGCGCAGCAGGAGCAGGCGCACGCGCACAAGCTGGCCGAGCGCATCGTGCAGTTGGGCGGCGAGCCGGACCTCAACCCGGACACGCTGACCGCGCGCTCGCACGCCGAGTACAAGGAAGGCGAGGATCTGCGCGACATGGTCAAGGAGAATCTGATCGCCGAGCGCATCGCCATCGACAGCTATCGCGAGATGATCAATTTCGTCGGCGACAAGGACACCACCACCAAGCGCATCCTGGAAGACATCCTGGCCCAGGAAGAAGAGCATGCCGACGAGTTCTCGGACATGCTGGAAGGCTGGATCGGCAAGTAAGCCGGTTCCGCATTCAAGCGCTTTCGTGGGAGCGGCTTCAGCCGCGACAGGCCTTCCTGATGGATTCTGTTGCGGCTGCGGCCGCTCCTACTGTTTTTCTGGTCTGACACACATGGTTGAAGCAACTGCAAAGGCTTTCGCCTTGCGGCGAGTCACTTTTCTTTGCTCGCGCAAAGAAAAGTAACCAAAAGAAAGCGCGCCCTGCCTTCGCGCCCTCCGCGCTGCGCGCTCCGGGTCCGCGAACCAGGCGGGATCCGCGGAAGGGGCATCCTGCCCCTGCCGCGGACGGCGTACATTC
>NZ_NQYT01000124.1:0-974 GCF_009192935.1 Xanthomonas sp. LMG 12461 | reverse complement strand
CGCGTTCGCCGCCGCTGGCCGTGGCCGCCTTGCCCAGCGCCACGGCGTTGGCCACGGCCGAATCGTTCGCATCGCCCGCCACCGCCCTATTGCCCAGTGCCACCGCGCTGTCGCCGTACGCGTTCGCCGCCGCTCCCACCGCGGTGCTTTGGGCGCCAATAGCATTAGCGAAGGCCCCTATCGCCATACCATCCTTGCCGCTGGCAAGGGCAGAGACACCCATAGCCATGGCATCTTTGGCGATAGCCTGGGCGCTGGTGCCGAAAGCGCTGCTGTAGACGCCGCTGGCGTTGGCGCCGGTGCCGAAAGCGCTGCTGCCGCTGCTGGTGGCCTTGGCCAGGTAGCCAGCGGCGCTGCTGTAGCCGCCGCTGGCCTCGGCCAAGGTGCCGATGGCGCTGCTGGCGGCGCCGGTGGCCTTGGCCTGGTAGCCGATGGCGCTGCTGTAGTCGCCGGTGGCCTCGGACGCGTTGCCGACGCTGATGCTGTTGAGAGCTTGGGCCTTGCTGTTGTTGCCGACGGCGATGGCAGCGCCGCCGCTGGCCGTGGCCGCCTTGCCCAGTGCCACGGCGTTGGCCACGGCCGAATCGTTCGCATCGCCCGCCACCGCGCCATTGCCCAGTGCCACCGCGCTGTCGCCGTACGCACTCGCCGCCGGCCCCATCGCGGTGCTGTCGGTACCGCTGGCAGTGCTGTCGGCCTTGGTCGAGTTGGTGTGGGCGTATTTCACGCCCGCGCCTTGCTGAATGCTATTGACGGTGGTGCCGACCTTGCCCAGTTCGGTATTGGTGGCATACAGCTGCGAGCCGTTGACCGCATCGGTGCTGGTCCCGGACACGCGGCCGGCGGCCACGTTGGTCACCGTCCGCTCATGGCCGGCGCTGCCCACGCTCACCGTGCTGCCCGGGTTGGTGCCGGCGTAGGTGTAGGCGCTGCCGTTGAGGGTCCCGCCGGTGGTCGCCACCGCCGCCGCTTGT
>NZ_NQYT01000123.1:0-2301 GCF_009192935.1 Xanthomonas sp. LMG 12461 | reverse complement strand
GCTGCCGGCCGCGGCCGGCGCGGCCGAGGCCGTGGCGGCCGGCGACCGCGAACCCACGCAACTGGAGAAGCTGGACGTGGTCGCGCAGCGCAAGGACGGCTATACCCCGCCGCCCAGCGCCGCCAGCACCGGCTTGGTGTTGAGCCCGCTGGAGACGCCGCAGTCGGTGAGCAGCATCGGCCGCGAGCAGATGGACGACTTCGGCCTGCGCAACGCCAACGATGTGCTGGCGCTGGCCACCGGCATCAACGTCGAGAAGATCGAGACCGATCGCACCTACTACAGCGCACGCGGTTTCGACGTCGTCACCTTCCAGGTCGACGGCCTCGGCCTGCCGTTCACCAATGGCGGCGCCGAGGGCGACCTGGACACCGCGATGTACGAGCGGGTGGAGGTGTTGCGCGGCGCCAATGGGCTGATGTCCTCGACCGGCAATCCGTCGGCCACGATCAACTTCGTGCGCAAGCGGCCCACCGAGGACCTGCAGGGCAGCGCCGGAGTGACGGTGGGCAGCTGGGACACGCGGCGGCTGGACGCGGACCTGTCCGGCCCGCTCAACGCCAGCGGCAGCGTGCGCGGGCGGGTGGTCGCCGCCGGCCAGGACGGCGACAGCTACCTGGACCGCTATGCGCTGAACAAGCACAGCGTCTATGGCATCGTCGAGGCCGATCTGAGCGATCGCACCCGCCTGAGCGTGGGCGCCAGCGATCAAAAGAACGACGCCACCGGTGGCATGTGGGGCGCACTGCCGCTGTACTACAGCGATGGCAGGGCCACGGATTTCGCGCGGTCCACCAGCACTTCGGCCGACTGGTCGTACTGGACCACCGAAGACAAGCGCGGGTTCCTGGAACTGCGGCAGGACCTGGGCGCGGACTGGCGGCTCACGCTGGCACTGAACTACCGCAGGCTCGACAACGATGCCCAGCTGTTCTACGTCTACGGCACTCCCGATCGCGACACCGGCCTGGGCCTGTTCTCCTACCCCTCGCAGTACGGCAGCAGCGAAACCCAGAAGTACGCCAACGTGTCCGCAAGCGGACCGTTCGCGCTCGGCGGGCGCGAGCACGAACTGGTGGTGGGCGTGCAGTGGGGCCGCGTGGAGGCCGACCAGGTGTCCTGGTACGGCAACGACATCGGCACGCCGCTGCCGCCCCTGCAGGACTGGAACGGCGCCTACCCCAAGCCGCGTTTCGACGCGTTCTCCGACGGCGCCCAGTTCGACATCATCCGCCGCACCGCCTACGCCACCGCGCGCTGGAACCTGGGCGAGACGCTGAAGCTGATCACCGGCGTCAACCACACCGGGATCGAGAGCCGCGGCCAGAACTACGGCGTGCAGCATGCCTACGACGACAGCAGGACCACCCCGTTCGTCGGTGCGGTCTACAGCTTCGCCCCGAACTACGCGCTGTACGCCAGCTATGCGGAGATCTTCAACCCGCAGACCGAACTGGACCGCAACCTGCGCGTGCTCGACCCGATCACCGGCAGCAACGCCGAGCTCGGCATCAAGGGCCAGTGGTTGCAGCAGCGCGTCAACGCCTCCTTCGCCCTGTTTCGCGCCAAGCAGGACAACACCGCCGAAGCCGATGTCTTCGTCGGCACGCTGCAGACGTACCGGCCGATCGACGCCACCTCCACCGGCTACGAGTTCGACGTCGCCGGCCGGATCGGCGCGCACTGGCAGCTCAACGCCGGTTATACCCAACTGGGCATCAAGGGCGACGACGGGCGCAACGTGCGCACCTACGTGCCGCGCCGCACCTTCAAGCTGGCCACCACCTACACCGTGCCGCAATGGGAGGCGCTGCAGCTGGGCGCGACCCTGACCTGGCAGGACGCCATCGTCCGCGACCAGGAGGCCGTGGACACCGCCGGCAATCCCATCTACACCCGCCAGGGCAGCTATGCGCTGCTGGGGCTGATGGCGCAGTACGCCATCACCCCGCAGTTCAGCGCCACCCTCAACGTCTACAACGTCACCGACCGCAAGTACATCAACAGCCTGTACTGGGCGCAGGGCTACTATGGCGCGCCCCGCAACACCGCCCTGGCGCTGACCTACCGGTTCTAGCGCCGGCCGCTGGCGGAACGCGTCGCGCAGGGCACTTGCCGCGACGCGTGGTGCCGTCGCTGAGAGTTGCGGAATGTGCGACGGTCGCTGGCGGGAGCGCGGTACGCGCGGACACTGGAACGCGCCGTCGGCACGGCGCGACTGGTCGAGCGCCACGCGCAGCTGTGTGCCGCGAGGACACCTCTCCACGACGGAAAGTGTCCTGTAGATACCGTCTCACCCCC
>NZ_NQYT01000122.1:0-558 GCF_009192935.1 Xanthomonas sp. LMG 12461 | reverse complement strand
CAGATCTGCGGCTCGAGCACGCCGCCCGGGCACGCACGCAGCAGCCCGTCGAGGACGAAGCCGTCCAGCTCGCGGCGCATCTGCGGTTTCAAGACTGTCATGAGCACACTGCACCATAGACCGCATGAAGCTCGCACAACGGAGGTGGCGACCACGGTCGCACGGGAGCGCGGCACGTGTCGGCAACGGAAGCTAAACGATTCATTCGCACGTGCAACGCGATCCATGCTTGCGGCGTCTGACGTTCGGCAAATCCACTATGCGCCGCACTCTCCATTTCGCCGTAGACAAGCGCGCGCTTCACGCCTCTTTTATCGCGCCATTTGTACTTTGCTCGTGCATTATCGCACTGCAACATCGCCGTTCCGTTTCGACGCTGCCGTGCCTCTTCCTTCGCTTCACGTCGCGCGCCCGCCAGGACGCGCGCCGGCAGTCGCTTTCCGCTTTTCGTGTGCCCCGTCCTCCCCCTTCCCAGACGGAACCGCCATGTCGCCCCCCACTCCCGCCGACCTGACCGACAGACAACGCGATACCCATCCGGTGCTGCATGCGCCGCGC
>NZ_NQYT01000121.1:0-5490 GCF_009192935.1 Xanthomonas sp. LMG 12461 | reverse complement strand
CCGACCTGCAACGCGGCGGCGGTTCCGATGC
Organism: Xanthomonas sp. LMG 12461; assembly: GCF_009192935.1. Lineage (NCBI taxonomy): Bacteria > Pseudomonadati > Pseudomonadota > Gammaproteobacteria > Lysobacterales > Lysobacteraceae > Xanthomonas > Xanthomonas sp. LMG 12461. The sequence continues at coordinate 5,459 of NZ_NQYT01000121.1, read as the reverse complement.
GCGCCACACGGTCAGCGCCGGGGCCGGCACGCCGCCGCGTTGCAGGTCGGCATCGACGCGCTTGCTGCCCGGCTGCACCGGGTGGAAGGCGATGCCGTCGGTGAGAAACGCATCGGCGTAGCCGGCCTGCGTGTACAGCGCGTCGATCGCCGCCAGCAGCGCGGGGCGCGAGCGGAAGTTGTGCGCCAGCGGCGGCGCGCGTTCGGCGTCCGCGGCGGCGGCCAGGTAGGTGCGCACATCGCCGCCGCGGAACCCGTAGATGGCCTGCTTGGGGTCGCCGATCAGGGCCAGCAGTGGCGTCGTGGCGTCCTGCGTGGGCAGCGATGCGATCGTCCCATCGTCTTGCGCCGCAGAGGGATCGGCCGGCGCCGGGGCGAACACCTTGCGGAAGATCGTCCACTGGCGGTCGTCGGTGTCCTGGAATTCGTCGACCAGGGCCACCGCGTACTGCGCGCGCAGCCGCTGCGCCAAGGCGGCGCCGTGTGGGCCTTCCAGCGCGCGCGCCACGCCCTCGACCAGGTCATCGTAGGTCTGCACGCGGCGCTGGCGCTTGAGATGGGCCAGCCGCTCCGCCGCGTCGACGCGCAACGCGTGCAAGAGACGAATGCGACGTCGTGTGCGCCACTGCGCCAGTTGCGCCAAGGCGGCGAGGTAACCGTCGATGGCGTGGCCCAGCGGCGAGGCCGGGGTGCGTTCGGCGTGCTTCTTGTTGGTGCCGGCGGCCAGTTCGGCGGCGGTGAGCTTGACCAGCTTCGGATGCGGCGGCGCGTCCGCGGTCGGTGCCGCGGCGAAGGCGTCCAGCCAGTGCCACAGCGCGGTCAGCCAATCGGGCTTGTAGCTGACCTTGCTCAGCACGCCGGCGTCCATCGCCGCGGCGATCGCCTCGAAACAGGCGGTGCCGTGGGTGCGGAACGCCTCGGCCAGCGCCACGCCGGCGCGCTGCGCGGCCTGCTGCAACACAGTGCCGTCCTCGGCGGAAAAGACCGGCGCGGCCGGCAACAGCGTTGGATGCCGCACCAGTTCGCGCAGATCGGTGGCCATGCCGTCCGGCCCGCCCGGCCACAGCGCCACCAGATCCTCGGCCATCGCCGGATCGGCGGCGCGTTGCCGCCACAGGTCGGCGGCGACATCGCGCAGCAGTTCGCGGTCGTCGGTGAGCAGTTGCGGCGCGGCGAAGGCCTGGCCGCTCTCCAGCGCGTGCTCGCGCAGCACCCGCGCGCAGAAGCCGTGGATGGTGAAGATGGCGGCGAGGTCGATGTCCTCGGCGGCCTGCTGCAGGCGGCGGCGCAGGGCCGCTGGGGTTTCGGTGCTGGCGGCCAGGTGCGCGGCGAGGATGGCGCGGGTGAGGGCGACGTCGGGCGGGTCTTGTTGCGGGGTTGGGCGCGATGGGTCGGCCGCGGCTAATCCCGAAAAGGGGACAAGAGCCGCTCCTACGAGGTCCGGGGCAGCATCCGGCACCAGGCTGGCCGCCAGCGCCAGGCGCTCGCGGATGCGCCGGCGCAGTTCCTGGGTGGCGGCCTCGGTGAAGGTGACGGCGAGGAGTTGGCCCAGGCGCAGGCCGCGTTCGACCACCAGGCGCGTGAACAGGGTGGCCAGGGTGAAGGTCTTGCCGGTGCCGGCGCTGGCCTCGATCAGGCGCACGCCGTGCAGCGGCAGCTGCAGGTAGGGGTCGCGGTCGGGCGCGGCGCTCATTCGGCGTCCTCCTGCGTGCCGCGCCAGCGCTGCCAGCTTTCGGTCAGCCGTTCGAGATCAAGCGCGGGGCCGGCGTCGCCCTGTTCGAGCAGGCCGAACACGCGCTGACTGGTGGCGGCGAAGTCGGCGAAGCGCTGCGCGTCGGCGAACGGGTCGCGGCCGCGGCCGACCAGGCGCAGTTCCGGGCTGTCCGCCTCGCTCCAGCCGAAGCTGGCCTGCCATTGCGCGGCGGCGTCCTTGATCGCCTTGTCGAGATCGCCGGCGCGCGCGGCCTGGTAGTACTTCCAGCTGCTGTACGGCGCGAACGCCAGCGGCGCCTGGCGGCCATGCCGGTACAGCTGCAGCAGCTCGCCCAGCGCCTGCTGCGCCTGGCTGGCGGGCAGCGGGTCGCAGTCCATCGGATGCGGGCCGAGGCTGTCGTCGTGGTCGAAGAACCGCACATAGGGCGCGCGTTCGCCGGCGGCGCGCAGCAGCAGCCACTCCAACCCGTGGCGGATCGCGCTACGTCCGCTCAAGGCGCCCACCTGCACGCGTGCCACGCCGGGCGCGTACCAGCCCGGCAGGCGGCCGTGCAGCGCGGTGCCGTCGAGGTCCACCTGCAGCCGCGGCGCCAGCGGCGCGGCGTCGCCACCGCGCCACTGCCGGAACGCCTCGGCATACGGACGCAACTGGCGCACGCGCTCGTCGAGCTGGCGCCGACCCAGCGGCCCCGACGGCAGCAGCGCGCGGGCGCGCAGGCGTTCGTACAGGGCCTCGGTGTCCTCGCGCAGCACCGCCTCGAACACCTGTTGCTGCAGCCCGTACTGGTCGAGCCCGCGGCTGGGCGCCAACAGCGGTTCCAGGTCGCTGTCGGCCTGCGCCGGATCGGGCAGGCGCAGGCCCAGGCGCTGGCGCAGGAACTGCCCGGCCGGATCGACCAGCAGCCGGCGCAGGTCGTCGATGGACAGCTGCGAAGGCCGCGCGTCGTCGGCCGCGGCCGGCAGCGCGTCGATCCACGGCGCCAGCGGCTGGCGCTGGCCGACCAGGCTGTCCACCGCCGGCCGCCACTGCCGTCGGTAGCTGAAACGGCGCGGATCGGCATCCTCGGCACCGGTGGCGCCGAACGCGGCGGCGGCGAACGGCTGCAGCGGATGCCGCACGACCAGCGCCGTGGCCGCGCCCGGATCGGCGTGGTACTGGGCGGCGCAGGCCAGCAGTTCGCCGACCAGCGGCGAGGGTTCGCGCACGCTGCCGTCGCGCGCGTCGGCGCCCAGGTAGCTCAGGTAGAACACCTCCTGCGCCGAGGCGAACAGCTGCAGGAACAGGAAGCGGTCGTCCTCGCGCGTCGAACGGTCGCCGTGGCGGCGGCGGGTGGTGCCCAGTTCGGCGGTGAGGCGGTTGAGCCCGGCGGCCGGATCGCGGCGCGGGAAGTCGCCATCGTTCATGCCCAGCAGGCAGATGACCCGGAACGGCAGCAGCCGCATCGGCACCATGCGGCCGAAGCTGATGCCGCCGGTGAGCAGCGGCGCGCGCGTGTCCGATTCGCCCAGCACCGCGGCGAAGTGCGCGCGGACCACCTCGGCCGGCACCGCGTCGGCGTAGTCGGCGCGGGCGGCGTCGCGCGCGAACTGGTCGATCAGCGCGCGCAGGCGCTCCAGCGCACGCTGCTGGCGCGGCGCCGACGGACTCTGCGGCAGCAGCGCTTCGAGCAGGCCCAGCAGCACTTCGCGCCACTGCGCCGGCGGCATCGGCTCGGCCAGCGCGGCCTGGTGGCGGTCGAGCACGCGCAGCAGGCGCAGCAGCGTGTCCAGCGCGGCCAGCGCGCTGCCCTCCAGTTGCGGCCACGGCGCCACGCCGTCGATGTCGTCCTCGGCGCCGCTGGCGTGACCGAGCAACAGCCGGTCCAGGGCGAAGCGCCAGGTATAGGCGTCGTCGGCCGGCGCCTGGTGACGCTGCCGGTGCGCCGCGTCCAGGCCCCAGCGCGCGCCGGCGGCGTGCAGCCAGGCGCGCAGGCGCTCCAGCCCGGCCTCGTCCAGGCCGGCGGCCTCGGCGATCGGCGCGCTGGCGATCAGGTCCAGGATCTCGTGCAGGCCGAAGCGCGCGATCGGCAGCCCGAGCAGCGCCAGGAACACCTCGGCCAACGGCTCGCTGGCCAGCGGGCTGGCGTCGGCCAGCGCATAGGGCAAGGCGTCGTCGCCGGCGTGGCCGCCGAACACCGCATCCAGGTACGGCACGTAGGGGTCGATGTCCGGCGACAGCACCGCGATCTCGCGCGGCTGCAGCGGCGGCTCGAAGCGCGGGTCGTCCAGCAGCGCGCGCAACTGATCGTGCAGCACCTGCAGTTCGCGCAGGCGGGTGTGGCAGGCATGCACCTGCAGGCTGGGATCGTGCGGATCCACCGCGGCCAGCGGCGCCGGCCGCGCCGGCGCGCGGCGATGGAACAGATCGCTCTGCATGCGCCGCAGCAGGCTGTCGCCGAGGCCGCCATCGGCCAGCGCGCGCCGGCCCGACTCCAGCGGATCGGCATAGACCGCAATCTCGGCCAGCGGATGCACCACCTCGTAGTCGCCGATCAGCGCCATGAAGTCGCGCCCGGCCGCGCCCCAGGCCTGCAGCAGCGGGTTCTCCTGCACGTGGTCGGCGAACAGGTCCACCGCCCCGCCCTCGCGGCGGCGCTGCCACAGCGTCTGCAGATCGCCCCAGTAGCCCTGCGCCGGGGTCGGCAGATAGAAGTGCAGCGTGCCGGCGCGCGCCTGCGTGGCCAGCACACGCAGCACGTCGGGGGAAATGTTGAGCACGGCGAAGGCGAACAGGCGCCGCGGCAGGCCCTGCGGCAACGGCCCGTCAGGGCGCGCGTAGCGGTCCAGGTACTGGCCGATGCGCCGCGCGCGGTAGGCGCGGCCGCTGGCGATGCGCCGCCACAGCCGCGCCTGCGGATCGTCCGGGTCGGCGCCGCCTTCCCAGCGCAGCAGCCAGTCGCGGCGCCAGGCCTGGTACTTCTCGAACACGTTGCTCAGCTCGCCGGCCAGGCTCCACGGCTTGAGCGCATCGCCGTCGGCCAGATAGCCGGCCAGCGGCGCCAGCGCCGCATCGCTGCCCAGGTCGCCCTGCAGCGCCGTGTACAGGCGCCAATGCATGGTCGCCATGTCCAGGTCGTCGGCCGCCGCGCCGAGATTGCGCTCCAGCGCGCGCGCGACGAACTCGCCTGGGGTGAGGAATTCCAGGTTCGCCGCCACCCCGTGCACCGCGGCCAGGGTCGACTGCAGCCAGCGCCGCATCGCCACCTGCGGGATCAGCACCACCTCCGGCGCCAGCAAGGGCTGCCCCGGCGGCGGCCGGCGCAGTTCTTCGGCGAGCAGGGCGGCCAGGGTATCCAGCGCGTTGGACGGATACAGCCGGAAATCGGGCGCGGACGGGGCAGGCATGTGCCGGGCATTGTGCCGGATGCGGGCAGGCGGCGCTTTCGGGCACAGCCTTGTGCACCCAAACATCGCGGGTCGCTTCGCGCCGGACCCTCACCCCAAGCCCTCTCCCGACGGGAGAGGGGCTAGCTGTTCCTTCTCCCCTCGGGAGAAGGTGCCCCGAAGGGGCGGATGAGGGTACGGGCGCAGCCTCGTGCACCCAAACATCGCGAGTCGCTGCGCGCCGGACCCCTCCCCCAACCCCTCTCCCGGGGGGAGAGGGGGTAGCCGGTTCCTTGTCCATTCTTTATATACAACTTAGCCTGCGAGCGAGTCTTACTTCTTCGAGTTGGGCTTACATGCTGTTAAGAAATAGATAATATTAAA
>NZ_NQYT01000120.1:0-603 GCF_009192935.1 Xanthomonas sp. LMG 12461 | reverse complement strand
CGGTGGCGCGCATCGGCGAACTCAAGCCGGCGCAGCCGCGCAAGCCCTACGACGCGCCCAACTGGATCTCCGGCGACAAGCCGGTGCGCTTCGGCGATCTGGTCGCGCAGACCTCGCAGTTGAACGTCAGCGGCTACCACCCCGACCTGATCCGGGTCGGCCTGCAGCTGCCGCCGGATCTGTTCGTGTGGCAGCGCGACGGCATCCCGGTCAACCTGCGTTATCGCTACACGGTGCCGGAGACGCAGAACAAGTCGGCGCTCAACGTCAGCATCAACGATGCCTTCGTCACCACGCTGCCGCTCAACGGCCACGCCTATGCCGAGTCGCTGCCGCTGCGCTGGTGGCACGAACTCTCGCCCAAGGGGGCGATGCCGGTGGAGCAGAAACTGCTGCTGCCGACCGGGCCGTTCTCGGCCAACAGCCAGCTGCGTTTCCACTTCTTCTTCGACCGCCCGCAGGCGGAGGCGTGCAAGAACACCTTCCCCGACGTGTCCGGCGCGATCGATGCCGATTCCAGCGTGGACCTGCGCTCGTTCCATCACTACATGGCGATGCCGAACCTGGCCGCGTTCGGCAATGCCGGCTTCCCGTTCACGCGCC